>JAYTHS010000058.1:0-6424 GCA_043732345.1 Frankiales bacterium
GACGGTACCGACCCGGGCTTCTCGCGGACCACCCGGGTAGCCGCCCTGGTCCCGGCGCTGGCGATGAAGCCACTGCTGAAGGCCTCCGACCTGGTGCTGGGCGCGCTCGGCCGCCCGCTGCTGGGCCAGGTCGGCAACCCCCTGGGGGCGGTCTTCATCAGCAACGTCGCCCCCCTCGGTGTCGAGGAGGTCTTCCTGGCCCCCGTGCCGTTCGCCCGGGCCGCGGTCTACATCTCCCAGGGGACCATCACCGAGCGAGCCGTCGTCCGCGACGGAGCGGTGGTCGCGGTCCGGCAGTTCACCCTGTGCCTCACCGGAGACCACCGGCTGGTCGACGGCGTGCAGTGCGCGATCTTCTTCGACGCCCTGGTCGGGCTGCTCAAGGACCCCGACCGGCTGGGGTAGACCGGCCGGAGTAGACCGGCCGGAGTAGACCGGCCGGAGTAGACCGGCCGGAGTAGACCGGCTGTCGTAGATCGGCCGGGTGGCCCCGCCCGGTCAGCGACGCCGTACCGGCCGGGGACCGAACAACTCCTGCGCCCGGTCGGCTTCGGTAAGCCCGCCCCACACGCCGTACGGCTCATTCATGGCCAGCGCGTGCGCGGCGCATTCGCGCCGTACCGGGCAGGACAGGCACAGGCCGCGGGCGGCCCGGTCGCGCTCGCTGCGGGACGGCTCGCGCTCGCCCTGCGGGTGGAAGAACAGCTCATCGTGGCCGCGGCACCGGGCCATCTCCTGCCAGTCCCAGCGCCACGCCTGCGATCCCGGTGGGACGGCGGTCCCCAGGACGTCCGGCATGATCCTCTCCTCTCGACGCGACGATCGTCTCCTACAACCCGTAGAAGTTCTACCGGTCGTAGCATGATCGGCGTGACACGACTGGGAGAGCTCGAGCGGACCGTGATGGAGGTCGTCTGGGCAGGCCCCGGCGGCCTCACCGGCCGGCAGGTCGCCGACGCGCTCGCCGCCCGCGACCTGGCCTACACGACCGTGCTCACCGTCCTGGGTCGCCTCGAGGGCAAAGGCCTGCTGCGCAAAGAGTCCGGCGCCCGGGTGCACACCTGGACCCCGGTGACCTCCCGCGAGGACCACGTCTCACTGCTGATGCAGGACGCCCTCGGCCAGGCCGGCGACCGGGCCGTCGCGCTGCAGCACTTCGCCCGCGCGATGGACCCCACCGAGGCAGCCGCCCTGCGGCGCGCCCTCGACGACCTGCAGTAGACCGGTGCTGCTTCCAGCGGCCCTGCTGAGCGGCTGCCTGCTGGCCGTCGGTGGGCTGCTCCCCCGCTGGCTGGCCCGGTCGAGGTGGCCGGCCCGCGCCCCGGGACCGGCGCTGCTGCTGTGGCAGGCCACCGGCCTGGCGGGGGGCCTGCTGGTCCCGGCCCTGTGCCTGGACGCTGCCCTCGCGCCGTACGCCGGGACGCCGCTGGCCGCCCTGGCCGCGCTGGACCGACCACCGGGCTGGCAGTCACTGCTGGCCGCAGGCGTGGGCCTGGCCGTGCTGTCGCGCCTGGTCGGGGTGCTCGTGACCTCGACGGTGCAGGTGACCCGCGCTCGCCGCCGCAACCGGGTCATGGTGGACCTCGTCGGCGACCGCAACCCCCTGCTGCGCGGCGCCAGCGTGCTGGATCACGACGTGCCGGTCGCGTACTGCCTGCCCGGGCTGCGGCCGCGGCTCGTGCTGTCCCGCGGGACGCTGGCCCTGCTCTCCCTCGACGAGCTGCGCGCCGTCCTCGCGCACGAGCAGGCGCACCTGGAGCAGCGGCACGACCTCGTCGTCCTGCCCTTCGCCGCCCTGGCGGCGACCCTCCCCCGGTTTCCCCCGGTACTCACGGCCCGCCGGGAGGTCGGCCTGCTGGTCGAGCTGCTCGCCGACGACCGGGCCGCGCAGGCGCACGATGGCGCCTGCCTGGCCGCGGCGCTGTGGAAGATCGGCACCGGTCAGGCACCGGCTGGAGCCTTCGGCATCGCCGGGCAGGACGTGCTGCTGCGGGCCCGCCGGCTGCTCGAGCCCCCCGCTCCGCTCTCGTCGGCCGCCCGGTGCGCCGTCGTCGCGCTCGCTGCCGTGGTCGCCCTGTCCCCCGTCCTTGCGCTGGGCCTGCCCTCCCTGGGGTAGGCCAGTCGCACCGGGGGACGTCGTCGTGACCGCCGAATCAGCCGTGGAGCCCGCCGCCGAGCACCCTCTCCCGGCCGGCGGCCCGGACCCGGACCTGTCCCGCGGTCTGCAGGCGGTGCTCGACGGCTGACGTGGCATTGCGGGCCCGGACCCGTGAGGCGCTGTGCCGGCTAGACCTTGCTGCGGCCGACGGCCTGGACCGCGAGGCCTACCGCGACCTCGTCCTGGTCTGGACGCGAGAACTGGCCGCGACCGGTGACGGCGCGCCCCTGCCCCACCGCCCTGGGCGAGCAGGACGACCCTGGCGGGCGGGTCGCGACGTTCCAGCCGGTCGGCCACAGCAATCTGTCTCTGCTGGTCAAGATGGGCGTGCGGTTCGGGTTGATCGGTGGCTCCGTCCACCGGCTGGGCACCGAGCGGCGCCACAGCGAGCTGCTGCCCGCGATCAGCACCACCGAGCTGCCTGGCTCCTTTGACGTGAGCGAGTCCGGCCACGGCTCGGACGTCCGCAGCATCCGCGCCCAGGTGCGGGACGACGTGGCGGCACAGGAGTTCGTCGTCCACACCCCCAACGAGACGGGCCGCAAGGACTGGATCGGCAACGCAGCGCGGCATGCCAGGGTCGCGGTGGTCTTCGCGCAGCTGGACGTGCCAGGTGCGGCCCAGGGCGTGCACGCGTTCCTCGTCCCGATCCGCGACGAGGACGGCGTGGTCCTGCCCGGAGTGGAGGTGGAGGACTGCGGAGACAAGATGGGGCTGCAGGGCGTCGACAACGGCCGGCTGCACTTCCACGCCGTGCGGGTGCCCAGGACGGCGCTGCTCGACCGGTTCGGCAGCGTGGCTGCTGACGGGACCTACAGCTCCCTGATCAGTTCCCCGGGAGCCCGCTTCTTCATCATGATCGGCGCCCTGGTCAAGGGTCGGATCTGCATCGCGGGCGCCGGGCTGGCGGTGGCTCGCAACGCCCTCACTATCGCGGTGCGCTGGGGGAGCAGCAGCGACGGTTCGAAACCGGCCTGGCCATGGACACGCCCCTGATGGACTACCTCACCCACCAGCGTCGGCTGCTGCCGGCGATCTGCACGTCGTGCGCCCTGCAGGCCGTCCACGACCGGCTGACGCGGGACGACGTCGCGGTGCTGGCCGAGCCGGGGGGCGCCGCCCAGCGCGGGGTGGAGGCGCTGGGCACGGGGCTCAAGGCCGTCGCGACCTGGCACATGGTGGAGGCCTTCCAGCCGGCACGGGAGTGCTGCGGCGGCAACGGGTACCTCGCCGAAAACCGCTTCGCGTCGCTCCGGGCAAACTCCGACGTCTTCGTCACCTTCGAGGGCGACAACACCGTGCTCAAGCAGCTGCTGGCCAAGACCCTACTGGCCGACGTCGCCTCGCAGTTCGAGGACCTCGACGTCGTCGGGACGGTCCGGGCTGTCACCACGCAGCGTGCTGGACGGGTCCTGTCCGACCTGACCGGAGCCTGCGGGGCGAGCCCGACCTGCTCGACCCCGCCTGGCAGGGTGAGGCCCTGGTGCTGCGGGAGGAGCGGCTCGTCGACGCGTTGGCCCGCCGGCTCCGGACCCTCGTCAAGAGCGGCACGGACCCCCTGCGCGCCCTGTCCCAGTGCCCGGACCACGCCCTTTCGGCCGCCAGGGGGCACATCGAACGGCGGGCCCACGAGCTGTTCAGCGAGACCGTCGACGCGAGCGACCTGCCCCTGCTGGCGCAGGTCCGCGACCTGTCGACCCTGTCGGCGATCGAGCGGGACCGGGCCTGGTGGCTGGAGCGCGGCCTGCTGACCGCGGAGACCTCACGGGGTCTTCAGAGGCAGTAAACGCGCTCTACGCCGAGCTTCGACCGCACGCCCTGACCCTGGTTGCGGGGTTCGGGATCCCGGACGCGCTGCTGCGGGCACCCATCGCCGTCAGCGCGCAGGTCGGCGCCGACTCGCGCTGAGCTGATCTGGCTGCAAGGGGACGGGCTGCGAACAGACCGGCGCACCGGGCTCGACTGGGAGGAGCTCGGCGAGGCGGGCACCGACGAGAGAGCCCATCGACAGCAGGTGGCCCTGGAGCAGCTCCGTCAGCTCGCCGGGGCGGCGCCAGCTCACGGTGAGCGCCCCGTGGACGACCCCCCGATCGACGACGGGCACCACGGACAGCGCCCGGTCGACCCAGGCGGGGTGCCGGGGCGACGGGGCCGCCGGGTCGCCGGGGTCGCACTGGAGCCAGGCCGCCCGCCCGTCGGTCAGCGCCCGGCAGGTGGGGTGGTCGCGCGCGAGCGAGAACTCGTCGGCGACGTCCTCCGGAGGTACTCCCACGGAGTGCAAGGTGCGCCCACGGCCGTCGCGCACGACCGTGAAGCAGCACGCCTCGGCGCCGACGGCCCGCGAGGCCGCCTGCACGGCGAGCCCCACCACCTGCTCGGCGGACGACGAGCGGGCCAGCGCCGCCTGGAGCCGTCGCAGGTCGGCCGGCAGGTCCCCGGGCAGGTAGTCGGGCAGGTCGTCAGGCAGTCTGGGTCCGGGACGGTCGGTGAGGACCGACGACCCGGGGAGCGGCCCTGGACGTCCGAACAGGAAGCCCTGCGCGTACGGCACCCCGAGCTCGCGCAGCGCCGTGGCCTGGCCGCTGGTCTCCACGCCCTCGGCGACGATCCGCAGGCCGAGGACCCGAGCCAACCCGACGACCGCGCCGACGATCCCTCGGCTGACGGGGTCGTGCTCGAGCTGCGAGACGAAGACCCTGTCGACCTTGAGCACGTCGGCGGGCAGCCGCTGCAGGTAGGTCAGGCCCGCGTAGCCGGTCCCGAAGTCGTCGAGGGCGACGTGCACTCCGAGCTCGCGCAGCCGGGTGACGTCGGCGACGTCCTGGTGGGCGTCCAGCGGCCGGTCCTCGGTGACCTCGATCCACAGCCGTCCAGGAGGGAGCCCGGTCCGCTCGAGGACGGCGGCGACCCGGCGGGCCAGGTCCGGCCGGGAGAGCTGGCGCGGTGACACGTTGACTGACACGAACAGGTCCGCGAGCGGCCAGGCGGCGGCGTCGCTGCAAGCCCGCTCGAGGACCCACTCGGCGACCGGGCTGTTGGCGTCGCTGTCCTCGAGCACCTCCAGGAAGATCCCGGGCAGCAGCAGCCCCCGGGTCGGGTGCTCCCAGCGCAGCAGCGCCTCGTAGCCGAGGGCCGCCCCGCTGCGCAGGTCGACGATCGGCTGGTAGTGCAGGCGGAACTGATCGAGGGCAACGGCCGTGACGAGCTCGGTTCGCAGGGCGAGGTGGGCCAGCGCCTGCGAGCGCATGTCGGCGTCGAAGACCTCCCAGCGCCCCCGTCCCGAGGCCTTCGCCCGGTAGAGCGCCGTGTCTGCCTCGGCCAGCAGCTCCGGGCCGGTCGAGGCAGCCGAGGCCACCGAGATCCCGATCGACAGCGAAATGCGCACCTGTTCGCCCGCGAGCCGCAACGGCTCCCGCACCGCCACGAGGACCCGCTCCGCGACCGCGATGGCGTCGGCGGGACCGGACAGGTCCTCCAGGACAACGACGAACTCGTCACCCCCGAGGCGGCCCGCAGTGTCGACCTCGCGCAGCTGCCTGCCGATGGTGGCGGCCACCTCGACCAGCAGGTCGTCACCGACCCCGTGGCCCAGGCTGTCGTTGACGAGCTTGAAGTGGTCGATGTCCAGGAACAAGACCGCGATGGCCCGGGAGTCACGTCGGGTGCGGGCCAGCGCCTGGTCCAGCCGGTCCAGCAGCAGCTCCCGGTTGGCCAACCCGGTGAGGGGGTCGTGCAGCGCCCGGTGCCGGAGCTGCTCCTGCACGCGTTCCTGCTCCTGCACGCTCGCCTGCAGCTCGGAGTACATCCGGGCGTGGTCGATTGCGAGCGCGGCCTGCACCGCGAACACCTCCAACATGGCGCAGTCGGTCTCATCGGGCCGCATCCCGTCACTCGGCATGTCGACGCTCAGCACACCGAGCAGCGCGCCGTCCCGGCCGTGCAGCGGGGCAAACAGCGCGTCCAACGGGTGCCACGCGTCCTCGCGGCCGTCGACCGGCAGGTCGGGTACGAAAAAGTAGAGGTTGCTGTCCACCGGCTCCTCTGCGCGACCATCGAGAAAGCGCAAGCGGCCACGGGGCTCGGAGGCGGCGAGCAACTCGGCCCAGTCCTTGCCCGAGGCCTGCTGACCCTCCAGGGCGTCACGCATGTCGTCCGGACCCGCGAAGGCCACGACGTCGAGGCGGCCGCCCTCGACGACGAGGTTGACGACCGCGACCCCGAAGCCGAGCTGCTCCACGACCGACTTGGCCACCTGCTCCAGCGTCA
>JAYTHS010000059.1:0-43819 GCA_043732345.1 Frankiales bacterium
GTAGAGCGCCAGCCACGCCGGCATGACGGCCCGGTGCCGGTCGAGCAGGTCCTCGGAGCTCATGCGTTTCCCCTTCCTCGGCGGCGCGCCGCCAGCTGACCGATGCCGACCGCGACGAGGGCCAGCACGAACATCACCGTCCCGATGACGTTGATCTGCACGGGCGTGCCTCGACTCGCGGCGCCGTAGACGTACATCGGGAACGTGACCGAGCTCGACGAGGCGTTGAAGTTGGTGATGATGTAGTCGTCGAAGGACAGCGCGAAGGCCAGCAGTGCGGCCGCTCCGATGCCCGGCAGGACGAGCGGCAGGGTCACCCGCAGGAAGGTCTGTCGCTCGTTGGCGTACAGGTCCATGGCCGCCTGCTCCAGCCGGGGGTCCAGCCCGGCGATGCGGGCCTTGACCGTCACGATGACGAAGCTGATGTCAAACATGACGTGGGCGATGAGGATCGTCGTGGCCCCCAGCGGGACGCGCAGGCTGACGAACAGGGTCAGCAGCGATGAGCCCATGACGACCTCGGGGGTAGCCATCGGCAGGAAGATGAGCAGGTTGGTGGCCGACCGTCCCCGGAAGCGGTGCCGGGCCAGCGCGAACGCCGCGAGGGTCCCGATCGTCGTGGAGAGCAGCGTTGCGAGCAGCCCGATCTGCAGGCTCAGGCCGAGGGCCTCGCACAGGCCGGGTGCGCCGCAGGGGTGCAACCAGGCGTTGAGCGAGAAATGCTGCCACGTGTAGTTGAAGCGTCCTGACGGGCGGTTGAAGCTGAACAGAACGACGACGACGTTCGGCGCCATGAGGTAGACGAACGCGAGCCCGGCGATCAGCAGGATGATGTGCTCGCGCACCCAGGCGAGGGGGCTGCGACTCCTCGCCCGGGCTCCAGGGGTCGTGGTGGTCGCCGCCGGCGTGGTCAGCACCGTGCTCACAGCAGCTCCTCGGTGCCGGCGCGACGTACGTAGGCGGCGACCAGCACGACGATCGTCGCCATGAGCACGACCGACAGGGCGGCCGCCGTCGGGTAGTCCAGGACCCGCAGGAACTGACCGGCGACCACCTGGCCGATCATCGTCGTGCGCGGGCTGCCGAGCAGCTGCGAGTTGATGTAGTCACCGGCGGCCGGGATGAAGGTCAGCAGCGTGCCCGCGACGACGCCGGGCATCGATAACGGCACGGTCACCTTGCGGAACCCCGTCCACGGTGAGGCGTACAGGTCGCCGGCCGCCTCGTGCAGGCGCCCGTCGATCCGCTCCAGGCTCGCGTACAGCGGGAGCGTCATGAACGGCAGGAAGTTGTAGGTCAGCCCCGTCACGACCGACAGGCGCGTGCCGAGCAGCTGGTCGTTGTCGATCAGGTGCAGGCCCCGCAGCAGCGACAGCAGGTGCAGGCTGCGCAGCCCGTGGGTCAGGACGCCGTCCGAGGCCAGGATCGTCTGCCACGCCAGGGTCCGGATCAGGAAGCTGGTGAAGAAGGGCGCGATCACCAGAACGAGCAGGACGTTCTTCCAGCGTCCGCTCTTGAAGGCGATGGCGTACGCGAGCGGGTAGGCGATGCCCAGGGCCAGCACCGTCGCGACGGCGGCGTACCCCAGCGACCGGAGCAGCTGGACGTGGTAGGCGCTGAGCACGTCGGTGTAGGTCTGCCAGTGCCAGGTGAGGGCGTAGCCCTGCTCGAGCGAGCCGGTCTGCAGCGACTGCGACACGAGCACCGCGATGGGTGCCAGGAAGAACAGCGCGAGCCACAGCCCGCCGGGCAGGAGCAGCGCGTACGGCGTGGTGCGGCGCGCGCCCGGTGCTCGGGCCTCGTCGGTCGCGGGCAGGTCGGAGACCGGAGTGACCGTCACGTGGCCACACCGGCATCGACCACCCGCTCCTCACCGGCGTGCGCGTCCTGGGCGGCGTCCAGGCCGAAGCCGTGCAGAGGCTGCCACGTCACGGTCACGGCCTGCCCCGGACGCAGCGGTGCGGTGCCGTCGTTCTGCTGGACGACGGCGATCTCCTGCTTCCAGGGGAGCCGGATCAGGTAGTGGGTGGCCACGCCGGTGAAGGAGGCGTCAGTCACGACACCGGTCAGGCAGTTCCCGGCCGCGCCCTCGGTGGTGACGCGGAGCTTCTCGGGACGCACCCCGAGCCAGAGCCGTCCGGCGCCGATCCGAGCCCGGTCCCGGGGCAGCAGCAGCCGCACGCCGTGCACGTCGAGCAGCAGGTCGTCCCCCGACGTACCGGTCACATCGGCAGCGAGCAGGTTGGACTGCCCGAGGAAGTTGGCGGCGAAGGTGGTGGCCGGACGCTCGTAGAGGTCCGCCGGCGACCCGAGCTGCTCGATGCGCCCACCGTTCATGACCGCGATGGTGTCGGCCATCGTCATGGCCTCCTCCTGGTCGTGTGTCACGTGGATGAACGTGATGCCGACCTCGGTCTGGATCCGCTTGAGCTCGACCTGCATCTGCCGGCGCAGCTTGAGGTCGAGCGCGCCGAGGGGCTCGTCGAGCAGCAGCACCTCCGGCCGGTTCACGATGGCCCGGGCGAGAGCGACGCGCTGCTGCTGACCGCCGGACAGCTGCGCTGGCTTGCGCTTCGCGAGGGCGCCGAGCTGCACCAGCTCCAGGATGGCGTCCACGTCGCGCTTCACCTCCCGGGCGCCGCGGCGGCGCAGGCCGAAGGCGACGTTCTCGTAGACGTCGAGGTGCGGGAACAGCGCGTAGCTCTGGAAGACGGTGTTGACCGGGCGTCGGTAGGGCTTGGTGTCCGTGACGTCGAGGTCGCCGATGAGCACGGTGCCGCTGGTCGGTCGCTCGAGCCCGGCGACCATCCGCAGCGTCGTGGTCTTGCCGCACCCGGACGGGCCGAGCAGCGCGAAGAAGGACCCCTGCGGCACCGTGAGGTCCAGGCCGTCGACGGCGGTGAAGCTGCCGAAGCGCTTGGTCACGTCGAGCAGCCGCAGGTCCCCGCCGCTCGCACCGTCGGGGGGGCCCGCCGTCGACACAGTAAGGACGTCGGAGGTCATGGTGGCCACCTCATGCACCGATCAGGGCTTGGAACTTCTTGTTGTACGCCGTCTCCTGGGCCTCCGTCAGCCCCTTGAAGACGTGGGCCTTGGCCAGCACCTCGGCCGAGGGGAAGATCAGCGGGTTCTTCGCGATCGAGGGGTCCTTGGCGACCAGCGCCTCCTTCGCGCCCTTCACGGGAGCGATGTACTTGACGTAGTCCTCGACCGTCGCCATGACTGCCGGGTCGTAGTAGTAGTTGATCAGCTTCTCGGCGTTCTTCTTGTGCTTGGCCTGGTTGGGGATGACGAAGTTGTCAGACCAGAGCATGTGGCCCGTCGCCGGCAGGACGTAGCCCAGTGCCGGGTTGTCGGCCTGCAGCTGGACGACATCGCCCGTGAACGCCAGGCACGCCGCGGTGTCGCCCGAGGCCAGCGGCTTGCCGTACTCGTTGCCGGTAAAGCCGCGCAGCTGCCCGGAGTCCTTGGCCTTGGTCAGCTCCGCGATTGCCGCGTCGAAGTCCGCGTCGGTGAAGTTGGCGGGGTCCTTGCCCTGCGCGAGCATCACCAGCCCGACGGTGTCCCTCATCTCGGTCAGCAGCGTGACCTTGCCCTTGAGGGTCTTGTCAGTCAGCAGCTGCTCGATCGACTCGACCTTCCTGCCGCCGGTCGCCTTGGGGTTGTAGGCGATGCCGGTGAAGCCGCTCTGCCACGGCAGCGAGTACTTGCGCCCCTTGTCGTACTCCACGTCCTGCAGGCTGTCGACGACGTTGGCGGCGTGGGGGATGTTGGCCTTGTCGAGCTCCTGAACCCACCCGAGCCGGATCAGTCGCGCGACCATCCAGTCGGTGCTGCACCAGACGTCACGGCCGGTGTCCTGTCGGGCGGCCAGTTGCGGCTTGACCTTCGCGAAGAACTCGTCGTTGTCGTTGTAGTCCTCGGTGTAGGTGACCTTGATGCCGGTGGCCTGGGTGAAGGCCTCCAGGGTCGGCCGGGCCTTGGTCTTGTCGTTGACGTCGATGTACAACGGCCAGTTGGACCAGTTGATGACCTTGTCCGTGTCGGACAGGTCGGTGGCGGCGCGGGCCGACGCGGCGGACTTCCCCCCGGCGGTGCCGCTGGTCCCGCAGGCACTGAGGAAGCTGCCCAGGGCGACGGCGCCGGCTCCCTGGAACAGGGTGCGCCGGCTGAGGCTCCCCCGTAGGAGGGCTGCGGGGAGTCGCGGATCGTGGTCCATGTCTACCTCTCGGAACGCCGCGGGAGCGGCCGTGCTGCGACAGGTCGCGGGTGCGCCTGTCGGTCGTTCGGTAGGTCGGTCGGTAGGTCGGTCGGCCGGTCGGGTCTATCGGTCGGCGAAGACGGTGCGGTGCCAGGGCTTCCTGGCGACGCCGGTGCGGTCGGACATCACGTGCTTGAGAACGGTGTATTCCTCCATCGACCAGCTCGACAGGTCCTTGCCGTATCCCGACGCGCCATAGCCACCGTGTGGCATCTCGCTGACGACGGGGATGTGGTCGTTGACCCACACACAGCCGGCCCGCAGGTCGGCGCAGGCGCGCTGGCTCCGGTAGACGTCACGGGTCCAGACCGAGGCGGCCAGCCCGTACGGCGTGTCGTTCGCGAGGGCAAGGCCCTGTTCGTCCCTGTCGAACGGCAGCACGACCAGGACCGGACCGAACACCTCCTCCTGCACCAACTCGGAGGCCTGCGCCGCCTCGGTCACGAGGGTCGGCGCGTAGTAGGCCCCCGCCGCGAGCGGTCCGGCTGGGGCGCTGCCACCGCAGACGACCTTCGCCCCGGCCGCGCGAGCCCGCTCGACGAAGCCGGCGACCCGGTCCCGGTGGCGGTGCGACACCAGCGGACCCAGGTCGGTGTCGGGGTCGAGCGGATCACCCAGGCGCACAGCCGCCATCAGGTCGGCTACGCCGGCCACGAAGGCGTCGTACAGCGGGCGCTGCACGTAGGCGCGCGTCGCCGCCGTGCAGTCCTGGCCGGCGTTGACCAGCGCTCCAGCGACGGCACCGTGCACGGCCGCCTCGAGGTCGGCGTCGTCGTGGACGAGGAAGGGGGCCTTGCCACCCAGCTCGAGGTGCAGGCGGCGTGGTCCGCCGGGAGCGGTTGAGGCCAACGCGGCGACCTGCCGGCCGACGGCGCTCGAGCCGGTGAAGGACACCATCGACACGGACGGGTGCCCGACCAGGGCCTCGCCGGCCACGGGGCCGGTGCCGGTGACGACGTTGACGACGCCCGGTGGGATGCCCGCGTCGAGGCAGGCCCCCGCGAGCAGCAGCGCGGTGAGCGGGGTGAGCTCGCTCGGCTTGAGGACGATGGTGTTGCCGGCGGCAACGGCCGGGAGCAGCTTCCAGGCAGCCATCTGCAGCGGGTAGTTCCACGGGCAGATCGAGCCGACCACGCCGATCGCCTCGCGGCGTACCGAGGACGTGTGGTCAGGGGAGTACTCCGCACTGGCGCGGCCCTCGAGGGTGCGGGCAGCCCCGGCGAAGAACGCGACGTTGTCGACGGTCCCTGCGACGTCGAAGTCGGTCGAGAAGCGGAGCGGCTTGCCGGTCTGAGCGGTCTCGGTCCGGGCGAGCAGATCGGTCCGCTCGGCGAGCAGAGCAGCGAGGCGGGTGAGCGCACCAGCCCGCTCCGCCGGCGTCGTCGAGGACCAGCTGGGGAACGCCTCGGCAGCGGCTGCCACGGCCGCGTCCACGTCAGCAGGTCCGGCGAGGTCGACCTCGAGGAGCGTCCGGCCGGTGGCGGGGTCCACGACAGGGGCGGTGCCCGCGGTCCCGACGCAGCGGAGGGCGCCGACGATCTGATGTCCGGCCTGCGGCATTCGCACCTCCTCGTAGGTCCCTGGCGGGCCCAACCCGTCCCGCCAGGGACCGGCTGACCTGCGAGCGATCCTGGCAGTCACCCGCAGCCCTGACAAGCGAATCCGTGGTGGCGGTACCTCTCTGCTGCGGATCTGTGACCTGCCGCCGTACGGAGTGGGTGTTTGCCAGCGGGTGGTCGGGGGGCCATGCTCCGGCAGGTGCAGCACCCTCCTCCGCTCCCTGAACGCAGCCCCGGCCGGGGGACCCGCTGAGTGCGCAGGCCCGTCCCGTGGAGCGCACCGCGGTCCGCCGGCTGCCGGAGCTGATGGTCGACGAGCGGGTGCGGCTGGACGACCTGCTGGACGAGGCCCTGGTGGCGCACGTCGGGATCGTCGACCTCCACGGCCCGGTGGTGCTGCCGATGGCCTGCGCCCGGGACGGGGACACGCTGCTCGTGCACGGGTCCACGGGCAGTCGCCTGGTGCGCGCGCTCGCCGACGGCGCGGCCACGTGCACGACCGTCACCGTGCTGGATGGCGCGATCTACGCGCGCAGCGCCTTCAGCTCCTCGATGCGCTACCGCTCCGCCGTGGTCTATGGCGCCTACCGTCCTGCCCCGGACCAGCTGCACGCCCTGCACGTCCTGACCGAGCACCTGCTGCCCGGCAGGTGGGAGGAGCTGCGCGCGCCGACGGCCAAGGAGCTGGCCGGCACGCTGGTCTTGGCGGTCGCGCTCGAGGAGTGGTCGCTGAAGGTCAGCGACGGGTGGCCGGAGGACGAGCCGGCCGACCTCGACACCTCGGTGTGGGCCGGCGTCCTGCCCTGCCGGACGGTGTGGGGGGAGCCGCTGGATGCGCCTGACCTGATGCAGCCACGGACGGCACCGTCACCTGCGGTGCTCACCCGGTGAGCGCACCGTGACGCGCTACGGCAGCCAGTTCGGCCCGGACATCACGTTCCTCGGGGTCGAGCGCTGCGACCTCGACCATCTCGAGGGTGTCGACGTCGTCGTCCTGGGTGCACCGTTCGACGGGGGGACCTCCCATCGCCCGGGTGCGCGCTTCGGGCCGCAGGCCATCCGGATGGCGGACTACCTGCCGCACGACGGGTTGCGGCCGAGCCTCGCCCTGCGGACCGACGGGCTGGCCGACCTCGTGGTCCGGGACGCCGGTGACGTCGAGATGTACTCCGGCGACATCGTCACGGCGCTGGCAGCCCTGGAGCGGGCGGTGGAGACAGTGACGCGCAGCGGCGCGATCCCGGTGGTCCTTGGCGGCGACCACTCGATCGCGTACGCCGACGTGACCGGGGTGGCCAACGTCCACGGTGCCGGGCGGATCTCGCTGGTCCACTTCGACGCGCACGCAGACACCGGGGATATCGAGTTCGGGTCGCTGTGGGGGCACGGCCAGCCGATGCGTCGGCTGGTCGAGTCCGGTGCCCTGCGGGGGGACCGGTTCCTGCAGATCGGGCTGCGCGGCTACTGGCCCGGACCGGAGACGTTGGACTGGATGCGTGACCGCGGGATGCGGTCGTACGAGATGTCGGAGATCGGCTCAAGGGGCCTTTCTTCCTGTCTGACAGAGGCTTTCGCGATCGCCACGGACGACACCGCAGGCGTCTTCCTGTCCGTCGACATCGACGTCTGCGACCCCGGGCACGCCCCTGGCACGGGGACCCCCGAGCCCGGTGGACTGACCGCCCGGGAGCTGCTCGACGCCGTACGCCGGTGCTGCCTCGAGCTTCCTGTCGTCGGACTCGAGGTGGTCGAGGTGAGCCCGCCATACGACACCGCCGGCATCACCGCGGCGCTGGCCAACCGAGTGGTGCTGGAGGCGCTGTCCGCCATCGCCCGGCGCCGCGTGGACGCCCGCGACGGGACGACTTGGGACCCCGCTCGGCCTCTTCTCGACCGATAGGCGGCCGGGGCGCCGGCGGGGACGACACCTGCGCGCTGGTGACGGGGGGCAAGCTCGTGTGCTGGGGCGGGAGCGGTCACCGACAGATCGGTGACGCCACCACGAGCCAGCGCTCGCTGCCGACGACCGTGAGTGGCCTCGACGGCTCGCTGCGGACGGCGGCGGCGACCGTCGTCACGACGGGCGTCGGGCCGACCAACGCAGACGTCCCGGTCTCGGCCCGGCCGGTCGTGACGTCGGTGAGCGCGAGCCGGCGCAACACCTGCGTCGTCCTGACCGACACGATCGTCCGGTGCTGGGGCGACAACTCCACCGACCAGCTCGGGGACGGGATCGGGCCCTTCAGCCTGAGTCCCCGCACCGTCGCGCTGGCCGCTGGCCGCTGGCCGGTGGGCTGTAGGTCGTCAGGCCGTGAAGCCCACCTTGCCGAGGTTGAGCTCGAGGGTCGGGTTGATGCTCGATCCGGTCACCTTCTTGGTCATGAGGTAACGCAGCGTCTCGTAGTGCACGAAGATCAGCGGCGCGTCCTCCCGGACCGTCTTGCGGATCGCGGCGCACATCTTCTTGCGGGCGGCGGTGTCGGTGCTCGCGGCCGCCGCGTCGATCATCGCGTCGATCGCGGGGTTGGCGTAGCCGCTGGTGTTGATAGAGCCGCCGGACCGGATGACCAGGGAGTAGAAGTTGTCCGGGTCGATGGTGCGCTCCTGGTAGGCGCTGGTGATCTGGTAGTTACCCTTGCTGTAGGCGTCGTACCAGACGGCCACGTCGACCTGCTTGATCCGCAGGTCGATCCCGATGGCCTTGAGCTGGTCGCGCACGACCTGACCGGTCTTGAGCAGCTCGGGGTACTGCGGCAGCCCGAGGTACTCGACGGTCAGACCGTTCGCCTAGCCGGCCCTGGCCATCAGCGCCTTGGCCTTGGCCAGGTCAGGTCCGGTGGCGTACGGGTCCTGGCCGTCGAACCACGGTGACCCGCTCGGGACCTCCTGGTTGCCGGTCTCCCCGGTCCCGAGGTAGGCCACGTCGCGGATGGCCTTGCGGTCCAGGGCCCAGGCGACCGCCTGCCGCACCTCGACCTTGTCGAAAGGGGCCTTCTTGGTGTTCATCGCCAGGAAGTCCGGGATGCCGGCGGTCGGGCTGGTGACGTAGGTGAACCGCGGGTCCTTGCTCAGCGTCGCGACCTGCTGCAGCGGGATCGCGTCGGCCCAGTCGAGCTCACCCGAGGACAGCGCGTCGATCCTGCCCTGGTCGACGAGCGGGAAGGTGAACGTCACGGCGTCGAGGTAGGGCTCCCCGCTGTGGTGGTAGCCCGCGAACTTCTTCAGGCTGAGGTGGTCTCCCTGGACCCACTCGACGAACTCGAACGGCCCGGTGCCGACCGGCTTGCGGGCCGGGTTGCCGGACTCGATCGCCTTCTGGTTCACGATCTCGCCGTTGTTGGCGAGGTTGGTCAGGAACGGACCGAAGGGCGTCTTGAGGTGGAACACGACCGTCGTCGGGCTCTTCACCTCGACCTCGCGGATGGGGGTGTAGAGGGCGGCATAGGCGCTCGCGGTCTTGGGGTTGCGCAGCCTGTCGAAGGTGTACTTGACGTCCTGCGCACTGAACTTCTCGCCGTTGTGGAAGGTGGCGTTGTCGACGAGCTCGAAGGTCCACGTCAGGTCGTCGACGGCCTTCCAGCTCTTGGCCAGGTCGCCGACGAACGCGCCCGAGGGATCGATGTCCAGCAGCTTGCTGAAGATCCCGTCGTACACCTGGGCGCCGGTGTAGACCGACGAGATGGCCGGGTCCAGGCTGTCCGGTTCGCCGGTCAGGGCCGCCCGCAGCGTCCCCCCGGGGCTCGGGGCCTTCGTCGCGGTGGCGGTGCCGGCGGCGGTCTTGCCGGAGGAGGAGCCGCAGGCGGTGAGCAGGGACGGCCCACCGAGGGCGACGAGGCCGAGGAGCCCGCCGCGGCGCAGCAGGTCCCGTCGTGACAGGGGCGCGGGGTCGATCGTCATGCGGGTCTCCTGGATCGGGTGGCGGCGGGTCAGCGGGAGGTGGTCTGGACGAAGTCCAGGAAGGTCGTGTTGAAGGGGTCGGGGGACTCCCACAGGCAGGCGTGGCCGCCGGGGACGGTCGCCCAGCGGGACCCCTCGATGCCGTCGTGCAGGCGGCGGGAGAGCCGGACCGGGATGAGGATGTCCTCCTCACCGGCGAGCACGAGAGTCGGGACCGACACCTGCCCGAGCCGGTCGGTCGTGTCGTGCTGCTGGATCACGTTGAGCTGCGACAGGTAGGCCTCGAGCGACATGGGCAGGCCCGCCATGGCGTCCTCGAACTCCACGGCGTCGGCGGTCCGGGTCTCGAAGAACGGCACCGTGAAGGCCCACAGCGAGACGTCGCGCATGACGAACGGGACGCCCATGCCGCGGGCGAGCTCGGCCCACATGGCGAACATCCGGGAGCAGAACTCGCCCGGGGCCGCGTAGGTGCAGGCGAGGGTGAGAGAGCGGAGGTCCTCGCCGTGCGCGAGGGCGTACTCCTGGGCGATCATCCCGCCCATCGAGACTCCCATGAGGTGGACGTCGGTCAGCCCCAGGTGGTCCACCAGGGCTTTGGCGTCGTCGGCCAGCATCCGCGAGGTGTACGGCCCGGCCGGGGCGGACGACTCGCCGATGCCCCGGTTGTCGAAGCGGAGCACCCGGTGCCCGGCCGCGAGCAGCGCCGGCACCTGGAAGTCCCAGGACACCAGGTCGTCGGCGAGGCCGTTGATGAGCACGATGGTCTGCTCACCCTCGCCCTCGAGCACGTAGTTGAGGTCGATGTCGTTCACGTGGGCCGTGGGCACGCGGAGCTCCCTTGTCGTGGGTGGGTGGCGGGGTCGTGGAAGTGAGGGTCGTCGTCGGTGGGTGCCGTAACCACTGGGCAGGCGACTGCCTGGCGGTTCGGGACGGGGAGCAGGCGGGGTACGGCGGACCGGCAGTCCGGCCGGGCCAGGGCGCACCGCGGGTGGAAGGCGCACCCGGACGGCGGGTGCACTGGACTGGGGATCTCGCCAGGCAGCGGGTCGTGGGTGAGCCGTCGTCGCGGGTCGGGGTGGGGGATCGCGGCGACCAGGGCCCGGGTGTAGGGGTGCAGCGGGTTGCGAAGGACGGTGGCGGCGGGGCCGTCCTCCACGATGCGCCCGAGGTTCATCACGGCGACGTTGTCGCTGACGTGCTCCACCACGCCGAGGTCGTGGGCGATGAAGACGGTCGCGAGCCCGAGGTCTCTGCGCAGGTCGGCGAACAGGTTGAGCACCTGGGCCTGGACGCTGACGTCGAGGGCGCTGACCGGCTCGTCGGCGACGATGAGGTCCGGTGAGGTCGTGAGCGCGGCGGTGATCCCGACGCGCTGGCGCTGGCCGCCGGACAGGTGCCTCGGCAGCCGCCCGGTCAGGGCCGGGCTCAGCCCCACCCGCTCGAACAGCTCCTGGACGCGGCGGTCGCGGTCGGCAGGGATGCCGACCCGGTGGATGTCCAAGGCCTCTCGGACGCTGCGGCCGACCGGCCAGCGCGGGTCCAGGCTGCCGAAGGGGTCTTGGAAGACCGGCTGCACCCGGCGCCGGAACTCCGCCAGGTCGCGGCGCGGCATCGTCTGGACGTCCTGGCCATCGAAGAGCACCTGGCCCGCGTCGGGCCGGGTCAAGGCCAGGATGCACCGGCCGAGGGTGCTCTTGCCGCTGCCGGACTCCCCGACCAGCCCGAGCGTGCGGCCGCGGCCGAGCCGCAGGTCGATGTCGGTGACGGCGTGGACGCGCCGCTGCCGCCACGGAGGCCCGCCGGCCGGGAACGTCTTGACCAGGCCCTGGACCTGCAGCAGCTCGGTCACCGGTCGGCCGCCGTGGTTGTATTGGCAGGCGCGGTCGTCGCGGGGGCGCGCCAGCACGCCACTGCCGAGGTCGGGGATCCGAGCAGCTCCGGTGCCTGGTCGCACAGGTCGGTGCGCAGCGGGCACCGGGACGCGAAGCGGCACCCGGCGTCACGGTCTGCCAGGTCGGGGACCTGCCCGGGGATGTCGGCCAGGCGGCCGCCGGTCGCGGTGGCGCTGGGCAGGGCTCCGAGCAGCGCCCGGGTGTAGGGGTGGCGGGGGTGGTCGAACAGCTCCTCCGCCCGGCCGAGCTCGACCAGCTGGCCGGCGTACATCACACCGACCCGGTCGCAGACCTGTACCACGACGCCGAGGTCGTGGGTGATGAGGAGCACCGCGGTGCCGCGCTGCTCCCGCAGCCTGCCGATCAGGCCGAGGATCTGCGCTTGGATCGTGACGTCGAGCGCGGTCGTCGGTTCGTCGGCGATCAGCACCTGCGGGGAGTTGGCCAGCGCAGCGGCGATGACGATCCGCTGGCGCATGCCGCCTGACAGCCGGTGGGGCGGGTCGCCGTAGCGCTCCGCGGCCGCCGGGATGCCGACCTCGGTCATGAGCCGGAGGGTCTCGGTGCGGGCCTGCTTGCGGCTCACGTCGCGGTGGGCGCGGATGGTCTCGGCGACCTGGTCGCCCACCGGCCAGATCGGGTCCAGGCTGGTTGAGGGGTCCTGAAAGACCATGGACACGGTGTTGCCCCGCAGGGCCCGCAGCTCCTCGTCGGCGAGACCGACGAGCTCCCGCCCGTCCAGCAGCACCGACCCCGACACCTGGGCGGAGCCGGGCAGCAGCCCCATGACGGCGTTCGCGAGAGTGCTCTTGCCACAGCCACTCTCGCCGACCAGGCCGACGATCTCCCCCGGGCCGACGTCGAGCGACACGTTCTCGACCGCAGGCACCGGCACACCGTCGACGACGAACCGGACGGTCAGGTCGGTCAGGCTCAGGGCGGCGGGCACGCCGCCACCCGCTCGGGGTCGAGGGTACGGCGGAGCCCGTCGCCGACCAGGGTGAACGCGATGACGGCAAGGGCGATGGCCAGACCGGGGAACACCTCGACCCACGGCGCCTGGGTCAGCACGTCCCGGCCGTCGGCCAGCATCCCGCCCAGGGACGGGGTGGGCGGCTGCGTTCCGAGGCCGAGGAAGCTCAGTGCCGCCTCGAGCTGCAGGGCGAACGCCGTCAGCACGGACGCCTGCACGACCGCCGGCCCGATGGCGTTGGGCAGGATGTGGCCGACCATGACGCGGACGTGGCCGGCGCCGCGCGCGCGGGCACCGACGACGTACTCGTTGCGGGTCGTGACCAGGGTGCTGCTGCGCATCACGCGGGCCAGGATCGGCAGGTAGATGACGGCGATGGCCAGGGCCGCGACGGTGCTGCCCGGGCCGAGGATCGCGATCAGGCTGATGGCCAGCAGCAGGGCCGGCAGCACCAGCAGCATGTCGAGCGTCCGGGACAGGACGCTGTCGACCCACCCGCCGAGGTAGCCGGCCAGCATCCCGAGAGGTACGGCCAGCGCGGTTGCCACCCCGACGGCGGCGACCGAGACGAGCAGGCTGATCCGGAGGGCACACATCACGCGGGAGAGCACGTCGCGGCCGAGGACGTCCGAGCCGAAGGGGTGACTCAGGTCGGGGGAGCCCAGCACTCGGCTGGTGACGACCGCCTCGGGATCGTGCGGGGCGAGCAGGGGCGCCGCGACCGCGACGAGGGCAAGGACCAGCAGCATGCCCAGCCCGACCCGCGCGGTGGGAGCCACCCTCGCGCGCCTGCGCTCGGCCGTCACGGCGGTCACGTCCCGGCCCCGTCGGAGACGCGCGGGTCCAGCAGGCCGACGAGCAGGTCCATCACCAGCGACACGACGATGAACATGGCCGCGATCACCAGGACCCCGGCCTGGACCGTCGGGTAGTTGCGCTGGTTGATGGCGGTGACGACCAGCCGACCCACCCCGGGCAGCGCGAAGAGCGTCTCGACGACGATCGCGCCGCCGAGCAGGACCCCGACCTGGATGCCGATGACGGTGACAATCGTCGGCGCGGCGTTGCGCAGCGCGTGGCCGGCGACGATCCGCCAACGGGACAGGCCCTTGGCCCGCAGGAAACTCACGTACGGCCGGTCCAGAGCCTCCTCCAGCGCCCCCCGGGTCGTCCGCAGCAGGTAGGCGGCCTCGGCGGTGGCGAGGGTCAGCACCGGCAGGGCCAGGTAGCGCAGGTTCGCGGCCGGGTCCTGCCCGAACGGCGCGTAGCCCGACGGCGGCAGGACGCTCAGGGTGCCGGCGAACAGCAGCACCAGCATGATCCCGAGCCAGAAGTCCGGGATGCTGATGCCCAGGACGACGAAGCCGTGGGTGAGCCGCTTGGTCCACCGGCCGCCGACGGCCGACCACACCCCGAGCGGGACGCCGACCAGCACCGCCAGCAGCATCGAGAGTCCGGTCAGCTCCAGGGTGACCGGCAGCCGCTGCGAGAGCAGCCCGGTGAGCGGGGCCCGGCTGACGAGGTCCTGCCCCAGGTCGCCGTGCAGCAGCCCGGACAGGAAGTGCCCGAACTGCTGCAGCACCGGCTGGTCCAGGCCGAGCCGGTGCCGGACGGCGACGACGTTGGCCTCGGTGGCCCGGAAGCCCAGCATCGTGCGCACCGGGTCCCCGGGCACGAGCCGGATGATGAGGAACACGAACACGCTCATGGCGAGCAGCACCGGGACGGTGAGCAGCACCCGCCGCAGGACGAAGGCCAGCCGCGGGCTCATGACCCGCCGTCCTGGACCCGGCGCACGAGGTCGCGGATGAGGTCCTCGGACAGCGTGAAGTGGGAGCGGGCCACGGTGGCGGCGGTGTCCGTCAGCCCGCCGAGGACGGCCTCGGCGAGGCGGACGTGCTGGTCGCGGGCCGTCCGGCGTACGTGCTCGGTGTGGGGCTCTGCCCCCAGGTTGAGGCTGACCCGGGACCGGAGCTGGCTCGACAGGCCCAGCAGGACCGGGCTGTGCGCAGCCTCGGCGATGGCCCGGTGCAGCCGCTCGTCGGCCTGCCGTGACGCCTCGCGGTCCTGGGCGTTCTCGTAGTCGCTGAGTGCCGCGCGGATGACGTCGCAGTCCGCGGGGGTTCGTCGTACGGAGGCGGTCCGGGCGATGAGCGGCTCGAGCAGGGTGCGGGCGTCGAACAGGGCCTCGAAGGCCTCCCAGTTGGGGACCAGGTGGCGGCGGACCATGTCGGCGGACGACGGGCCCCAGTCGGCCAGCACGAAGTAGCCGCCGTGGCGTCCCCGACGGACCTCGACGTAGCCGGTCTCGGTGAGGCGTCGGAGCGCGTCGCGCACCGTGGAGCGGGACACCCCGAGCATCAGCGCGAGCTCGCGTTCGCTCGGCAGGCACTGTCCGGGGACGTAGACCCCGAGCGCGACCGCGGTCACCAGCCGCTCGACGACCTGGTCGGCCACGTTGCGCGCGACGATGGGCTCGCCGAGCGGCGCCGCCGCGGTGACGGTCGGGCCGGCGAGGTGCAGCTCCGGGATCGTCACGCCCCGCTCCCGAACCGGGTGAGCAGGAAGCGTGCGAGCGTCCGGGCGCCGGCCACGATGCTGGCCAGGTCGACCGACTCGTCGACCCCGTGGATGTCGTGCGCCAGGGCGCCGAAGCACAGGGCCGGCACCCCGAAGTCGTTGAGGTAGGTGCGGGCGTCGGTGGTGCTGCCCAGGCTGTACGCCAGGGGCCGAGTCCCGTGGGCCTGCTCGTGGGCGTCGCTCATGGCTGTGACGAGCTCGTGCGACTCCTCGAGGACGTAGCCGCGGGCGCGCAGGCCCGAGGCCGTGACCGTCGGCAGCCCGGGGAACCGCGGGTCGGCGTCCACGAGGCGGCCGACCGTGGCGCGGACCTCCTGCTCGGCCCGCTCAGCGGTCCAGGCCCTGGGGAAGCCGATGCGCAGCCGGAACGTCGCCGTGACGGGGACGCTGGAGTGCCAGTCACCCGCGCTGACCCCGCCCAGGTTGACGTTGTAAGGGCTGGTGACGGCGGACAGGCCCGGGTCGGGCACCTGCTCGACGAGGCCGGCGCACCAGGCCCGGAGCCCCTCGACCACCACCATCCCGAGGTCGACCGGATTGGCCGCGAGATGGGCGGACTCGGCGTGGGTGGACCGGCCGCGGACCTCGAGGTCCACCCACAGGACCCCGACGCCGCCGACGAGCAGGTCCAGGCCGGTCGGCTCGAGCAGGACGACCGCCTCGGCGAGGGCGTCCTGGTGGGCGGCGGACCACAGGGCGCCGTTGCCGGTGCACTCCTCCTCGATGACGGCGAGGAACCCCAGTCGCCGCTGCACGAACAGGTTGGGTGCGACCTCGCCCAGGGCCCGCAGCGCCAGGCAGCCCAGGGCGAAGCCGCCCTTCATGTCCCCGGTCCCGCGGCCGTACATGCGGCCGTCGCGACGGTCGGGGGTGAAGGGCGCCGTGGTCCACAGTGCAGGCGAGTCGGCCGGGACGACGTCCATGTGCCCGTTCAGCAAGACGTGCAGCGGGCCGGTGCCCGGAGTCGTCCCGAGCACCTGGTAGCGCGGGCCGCCGGGCACGGCCTGGCTCACGCCCGCCCGGGGGTCCTCGAGGGGACCGGAGGGGAACGGCAGCCGGTCCACCTGCAGACCGAGGCGGTGCAGCTCTCCGGCCAGCACCTCGAGCGCCGCCTGCTCGCGCCCGACCGTGCTGTCCGCCGCGACGAGGTCCTCGAGCAGGGCGAAGGCGCCCTCGGCATGCCGCTCGACGGCGTCGTCGAGCGCGGCGAACTCGGCGAACGGCAACGGGTCTCCCGGGGTCAGAGGTATGAGGTGCAGTCCTCACACCATTGCAGAGCTGGGTCGGTGCGACAAGCACCGGGACGCGAACGGACCAGGACGCGAACGGACCAGGACGCGAAGGGCCAGGACGCGGAGGGGGTGACGTCGTGCACCAGGGACCTCCGACCCTGGGCGGCACCCGGCTCGGCCGACACCCTCGGGGCATGAGCGCTGAGACCCTCGCGCGGTGGCAGTTCGCCGTCGTCACGATCTACCACTTCCTGTTCGTCCCGCTCACGATCGGCCTGTCGGTGCTCGTCGCCGGCATGCAGACCGCGTGGTACCGGACCGACGATCCCCGTTGGCTGGCCCTGACGCACTTCTTCGGCAAGCTCTTCCTGGTCAACTTCGCGATCGGCGTGGTCACCGGGATCGTGCAGGAGTTCCAGTTCGGGATGAACTGGAGCGCCTACTCCCGCTTCGTCGGCGACGTCTTCGGGGCGCCGCTGGCCATGGAGGGGATCTTGGCCTTCTTCCTGGAGTCGACCTTCCTCGGCCTGTGGATCTTCGGCTGGGACAAGCTGTCCCGCCGTACGCACCTGGCGTGCCTGTGGGCAGCCGCGATCGGCACGAACCTCAGCGCCTTCTTCATCCTGGCAGCGAACAGCTGGATGCAGCACCCCGTCGGCTACGTGCTCGACGCGGCCACCCACCGCGCCCGGCTCACCTCGATCTGGGCGGTGCTCACCAACTCCACGGCCCTGGTGACGATCCCGCACACGCTCGCCGCGGCCTTCCTCATGGCCGGCGTGTTCGTGCTGTCGGTCAGCGCCTGGCACCTGCGCAGGGGAGCGGAGCTGTTCCGCCCGGCCCTGCGCCTGGGCATCGTGACCGTCCTGGTCGCCGGGGCTGCCGTCGCCGTCACCGGTGACCTGCAGGCCCGCATCATGACCAAGCAGCAGCCGATGAAGATGGCCGCCGCCGAGGCGCTCTACAACACCTCGGCGCCCGCGTCGTTTTCGCTGCTGACGATCGGCTCCCTCGACGGCCACTCCGAGCTGTGGAGCCTGCGGGTGCCGAACGCGCTGTCGCTGATGGCCACCGGACGGCCCGACGGGACGGTCGAGGGGATCAACACCCTCCAGCAGCAGTCCGAGCAGAAGTACGGCCCGGGGGACTACCGGCCCTCGATCCCGCTGGCCTACTGGATGTTCCGGCTGATGATCGGCTTTGGGCTGCTCGCCTGCGGGCTCGCTGCCGGTGCCCTGTGGCTGACCCGCCGGGGCCGGTCACCCACCGGCACGTGGTTCTGGCGGGCGGCCTCCTGGTCGATCCTGCTCCCGATCCTGGCCAACTCCACGGCGTGGATCTTCACCGAGGTCGGGCGGCAGCCGTGGTCGGTCTTCGGGCTTCTCAAGACCGCAGACTCCGCCTCCCCGACGGTCGGGGTGTCGCTGGTGGCCACCAGCTTCGTGACCCTGACGGTGCTGTACGCCGTGCTCGCCGTTGTCGAGCTCCGCATCCTGCTGACGACCATCCGGGCGGGCGCCCACCTCGAGACCGCGGACGTCGGTGCCGGCGCGCAGCCGCAGCCGTCGTTCGCCTACTAGGAGCCGACGTGCACCTCTACGACCTGTGGTTCGTGCTGATTGCCGTCCTGTGGACCGGCTACTTCGTCCTGGAGGGCTTCGACTTCGGGGTCGGGATGCTGATCCGCGTTCTGGGCCGGGACGAGGCCGAGCGCCGCGTCGTGCTGAACACGGTGGGGCCGGTCTGGGACGGCAACGAGGTCTGGTTCATCGTGGCCGGCGGGGCGACCTTCGCGGCCTTCCCGGACTGGTACGCGACGCTGTTCAGCGGCTTCTACCTGCCGTTGCTGCTGATCCTGCTGGCCCTGATCGCGCGCGGCGTGGCCTTTGAGTACCGCGGCAAGGGGGAGGGTGCACGCTGGACACATCGCTGGGACGCCGTCCTGCTGGTCGGCTCGGCCGTCCCCGCGCTGCTGTGGGGGGTGGCCTTCGGCAACCTCGTGCGCGGCGTGCCGATCGACGCTCGCGGCGACTACACCGGAGGCTTCTTCGGCCTGCTCAACCCGTACGCCCTGCTGGGCGGGCTGACGACGCTGACGGTCTTCCTGCTGCACGGCGCGCTGTTCGTCTCCCTCAAGACCCACGGGCCGGTGCACGACCGGGCACAGGCCCTGGCCGGTCGGCTGTTCCTCGTGGTGCTGCCGGTGGCCGGGGCGTTCCTGCTGTGGACCTTCCTGGCGCACCCGTCGATCGCTACCGCGGTCGCGGTCACTGTCGCGGTGGCCGCCCTGCTGGCCTCTTGGTCCTACGACGCCTGTGGCCGGGACGGCCGGGCCTTCGGGTTCAGCGCCCTGACGGTGCTGGCCAGCGTGGCGACGCTGTTCCTCGCGCTCTACCCGGACGTCATGCCCTCCTCGACGAACCCCGCCTTCAGCCTCACGGTGGCGAACGCCGCCAGCTCGCCGTACACGCTGGGGATCATGTCCTGGGTGGCGCTGCTCGGGATGCCGGGCGTGCTGGCCTACCAGGCCTGGACGTTCTGGGTCTTCCGCAAGCGCCTGGGCGTCGGGGACATCCCGGCGGCACGACCTCTCGTCCGCTCGGAGTGAGGTCGCCGGACCTCCGGCTCCTCACGGTCGCGCCGGTCGGTGTCGGCCTCACGGTCGCCCTGAGCGCAGCCCGGGCGGCTCTCGCGCTGGGCCAGGCGGTGCTACTGGCGCACGTTCTCGCCCGGGGCTTCGCCGGACGGCCGGCCGCCCTGGGGCCGCCGGCCGCCGTGCTCGTCCTGCGGGTGCTCGCCGGCGCGCTGCAGG
Organism: Frankiales bacterium; assembly: GCA_043732345.1. Lineage (GTDB taxonomy): Bacteria > Actinomycetota > Actinomycetes > Mycobacteriales > SCTD01 > RYN-111. The sequence goes on from JAYTHS010000059.1 coordinate 19,210, forward strand.
ACGTCGTCAGCCGTCGCACGGCCGCCCGCGCCAAGGAGCAGCTGCGGAGCAGGGTGCTGCGCCGGGTGGCGGACCTGGGACCGCGGTGGCTGGGTGGGCAGCGCAGCGGCGAGCTGGCGACGCTGCTCGGGACGGGGACCGAGCAGCTCGACGCGTTCTTCGCGCAGTACCTCCCGCAGCTGGTCCTGGCGGTGTGCCTGCCGCTGACCGTCGTTGTCGCGCTGGTCGTCGTCGACTGGCCCAGCGCCGTGGTCGTGGGGGCCACGCTCCCGCTGCTCCCGCTGTTCCTCGCGCTCGTCGGACGGCACACCCGCACCCAGACCGCGCTGCAGTGGCGACGGCTCGCCGAGCTCGGTGGCCATTTCCTGGACGTCGTCCAGGGGCTGCCGACACTGCGGGTCTTCGGCCGGGCCCAGGCCCAGGTCGCCGTGCTGCGGCGCATCACCGATGAGCACCGGGTCGCGACGGTGCGGACCCTGCGGACGGCGTTCCTGTCGGCGCTGGTGCTCGAGCTCGTGGCCACCCTGTCGGTGGCCGTGCTGGCGGTGTCCGTCGGGTTCCGGCTGCTCGCGGGCGGCCTGACCCTCGAGACCGCGCTGCTGGTCCTGCTCCTGGCCCCCGAGGCCTTCCTGCCCCTGCGGGCCGTTGGCTCGGCCTTCCACGCAGCCCTGGGCGGGGTCACCGCTGCCGGGTCCGCCTTCGAGGTGCTCGAGGCGCAGGCCGTGCTCCCCCGACGTACCGGCCGTCACGTCCCGGTCACCCGGAACCTCGTGCTCGACGGCGTGAGCGTCTGCGCCGACGGGCGCGTCTCGCTCGACGGTGTCGAGCTGCACGTCGCCGAGGGCGAGCACGTCGCGCTCCAGGGGCCCAGTGGTTCGGGGAAGTCGACGGTCCTGGCGGCCTTGCTGGGGCTGGTCGCGCCCACGCAGGGGCGGGTCCTCGTGGATGGCGTCGACCTGACCGAGATCGACCTCGACGCCTGGCGCGCGCAGATCGCGTGGGTGCCGCAGGAGCCGCACCTGTTTGCGACCAGCATCGCCGACAACGTCCGGCTCGGCCGTCTCGGAGCCAGCGACGGGCAGGTGCTCCGGGCGGCCGAGGACGCCGGCGCCCTGGCCTTCATCGACGCCCTGCCGGCCGGTCTCGACACCGTGCTGGGGGAGCACGGCGCGGGCCTGTCGCTCGGCCAGCGCCGTCGGCTGTCCCTGGCTCGCGCGTTCCTCCGGGACGCTCCGCTGCTGCTGCTCGACGAGCCGACAGCGAGCCTGGACCTCGAGACCGAGGCGCTGGTCGCCGGTGCCCTGGAGCGGCTCTGCCGGGGCCGGACCGTCGTCCTGGCCACCCACCGGGAGGGCCTGGTGACTCCCGGGCACCGGGTCGTCTCGCTGCTGGCTGGACGGTCCCACCCCGCTGGCGTGCTGCGGTGAGGGAGCTCCTGGCGGGTGGCCGCGGGCGCCTCTGGACGGGCGCACTGCTGTCGGCGGCGACCTCCGGCTGCGGCATCGCGCTCATGGGCTGCGCCGCGTGGCTGCTGAGCCGAGCCGCCGAGCATCCGTCCGCCTCGGCCCTGGCCCTGGTCGCCGTCGCCGTCCGGGCCCTCGGCCTGAGCAGGGGCCTGGCGCGGTACGCCGAGCGGCTCGTCGGACACGACGCGACGCTGCGTGTCATCGCCGACCTGCGCGTCGACGTCTTCCGGGCCCTGGCCCAGAGCGGTGCACCGACCAGGACGGGCGAGGTCCTGTCGACCGTCGTCGCCGATGTCGAGGCCGTCCAGGACCTGTGGCTGCGGTGCCTCGTCCCCGCCGCGGCTGCAGCGCTCGTCACCGGCGCGACGGTGCTGGCGGTGCTGTGGTGGAGCACGGCCGCGGCGCTCGTGCTGCTGGCCGGTCTGACCTGCGCTCTGCTGGTGGTGCCCGCCCTTGCTGCTGTCGCGGCCACTCGGGAGCACAGCCTGGCGGCGCAGCGCTCGGCGCTGCAGGTGCAGGTGCTGGACGTGCTGCACGGCTGCGCGGAGCTCACGGTCCTGGGCGCCCTGCCGTCCGCCCTGGACGCGGTGGACCGGGCCGCGGCGGTCCTGGCCGGGGTCGACCGGCGGGCGGGACTCCGGGCAGGGGCGCTCACGGCTGTCTCCGGGGTCGTGCAGGCGGCCACCGTGCTCGGCGTGGTGGCGGTCGTGCTCCCCGCGGTACGCACCGGGGCACTTCCGCGGGTCGATCTCGCGGTGCTCGTGCTGGTCGCCCTCGCGAGCTTTGAGCTCATGGCCCCGCTCGTCGAGGCCGGCGCGCTGCTGCCTCGAACCTGGGGCGCTCTGCAGCGACTGTCTGCTGCCCGGGCCGTCCCGGTACGGCCGCAGGTGGAAGACGTCCCCGCCGGTGGGGTCGTGCGGCTGCGGGGCGTCGAGGCGTCGTACGGCAGGGGGGCGGTGCTCCGGGACGTCGACCTGGACCTCGGGCCGGGCCGGTGCGTCGTCGTCACGGGTCCGAGCGGGTCGGGCAAGACCACGCTGCTGCAGGTGCTCTCGGGGGCGCTCGCCCCGGACCGCGGTCAGGCCCTGGTCGACGGGACCGAGGTGAGCAGCCTGGACGACGTGCAGCGCTCGCGCCACGTCGTCCTGGCCGAGCAGGAGGCCTTCCTGTTCGCGGCGACCCTGCGCGACAACCTGCGCGTCGCCCGGCCGGAGGCTGGTGACGACGCGCTGCTTCAGGCCCTACGCGACGTCGGGCTGGACGCGTGGTTCGGTCAACTCCCCCGGGGTTGGGACACCCCGGTGGGGGAGCGCGGCTCCCAGGTGTCCGGGGGCGAGCGGACCCGGCTGTCGCTGGCCCGGGCGCTGCTGTCGGACGCGCCGGTGCTGCTCCTCGACGAGCCGACCGAGGGCCTGGACCCGGACGCCGCCGACGTGCTCCTGCGCCACCTCCTGCACGCCGCGCGTCACCGCGCCGTGCTGCTGGTCACGCACCGACCCGTCCCCCTGGACGACGTCGACGAGGAGCTGCAGCTCGTCGACGGCCGGTGGGCCCCATCCCCGGCCCCGGTGCGTGCCGCCGGGAGGGCGTGAGGTCAGCGGGTCCCCTCGAGGCGCCCGGTGGTGGGGGCGCCGGTGCCGAGCCCGAGGCGCAGGACGACCTGTGGGTGGTCCAGCTGCACGACCCGTCCCAACTCGCGGCGCAGCTCCGGTACGTGCAGGGCGGCGTTGCGGTAGGAGGCGGCGAGCCCCAGGGCCGTCGCGCGGAGCAGCAGCCGCTGCATGCCGGCGCCGGCGCGCAGCAGCGACGGCCGGTCGTCCTTCGGCGAGCCGAGGACCACGACGGTGGCAGGCTGCTCCGCGGCGTACCGGGCGTCCTCGTCGGTGAGGGTGCGCGAGCGGTGGTGCCGGAGCAGGGTCGGCTCGAGCCAGGACTGCAGCATCCCTAGGTCGTGGGCCTGCCCAGGCACCCCGTCCGGGGGTCCGGTGCGGGGCCGCGTCCAGGCGGCGACCTCGCGCTGCACCCCGTCGTCGGAGCGCACCTGCTGCACCGCGCGCAGGGACAGCACGGAAAGCTCCTGCTGCTCGCGAGAGTCCAGCACGCAGACCAGGGCTCCTTCCCGGGCGGCCTCAGCGCACAGGTGGTCCAGCAGCGGCACGGTGACCGTGCCGGCCTCGAACGCGGCGCGGTGGGTCGCACGGCGGTAGATCGCGAGCCGCAGGTCACGGTCGACCTCGCGTCCGCGGCCCGGCGCGACCGCCACCCTGGCCAGCAGGTCCAGCTGCTCGGCGTCGCTGACCACCTCGACCTGGGACACCAGACCGACGGCGACCAGCGCCAGGCGCAGGTTGAGCAGCCAGGCGCCACAGGCCAGCACCGCCTCGCGGTCGTCAGGGTCGACGTGCGGGAGCCGTCGGCTCCGGTCCAGCCCGAGCTCGACGATGGCCGTCCCGTCGTCGTGCAGGTGGACCGTGTGCCACCAGGGCTGGCTGTTGAGCTCGCTCGGGGCCCGACCGGCATGGCCGAGCGCCCAGTCCAGTGACGACCCCAGGCCCGCCTCGGGCGCGAGCTGCGGCTCTGTCAGGGCGCGCCGCGTCATCGGTGCACCGCCCGGCCGGGTGCCACCTCGGCGAGGTGGGCCGTGGGAGGCGGGACGCTGCGGACGGTGCTCATGGGGGCCTCTCTTCGTGGGGCCGGTGAGGTCCAGGACACCGCACCCCTGACGACGCGCGACAGAGTCGGAGGTCCCGGAATTCGTGTGTGTGAAGGTTCATCCGTGGGGTCTTGACGCCACAGCAGGGCGGGGGAGGAAGGTGGTCGAGAAGCGGGCGACACACCCGCAGCGACATCAGGAGGACATCGTGCTGGCCGTCAGCAAGAGTGCTGCCGTCGTCATTCAGGACCTGCTGACCAGCGCCCGGTTGCCCGCGGGATCCGGCCTCCGGCTGGCTCAGCGTGATGACCACACCGCCCTGGCGATGACCATGTGTGCAGGCCCCGGCCACGAGGACGTCGTCGTGGTCGAGCACGAGGTAGCCGTCTTCCTCGGCCCGGTGGCGGCGCAGCGGACGATGGACCAGACGCTGGAGGCCACGAGCTCGACGACCGGCAGGTCGTTCTACCTGCGAGCTTGAGCGGCAGTCGGTGTGCAGCACGGCGTCGTTCGGGGCAGGGTCGAGGGTGGCACCCACTGATGAAGGAGAACCCGTGGCACAGCAGTTGCAGGGCAAGGTCGCGCTCGTCACCGGCGCGTCGAGCGGTATCGGGGAGGCGACGGCGGTCGCTCTGGCGGCCGAGGGCGCAGCGGTCGCCATCGCGGCCCGGCGCGTCGACCGCCTCGACACCCTCAAGGCGAAGCTGGAGGCCGAAGGCGCTCGCGTCGTCGCCGTCGAGCTCGACGTCACCGACGAGGCCGCGTGCCGGGCCGCCGTCGAGCGGACGGTGCAGGAGCTCGGCGGTCTGGACATCGTCATCAACAACGCCGGCGTCATGCTGCTCGGACCGATCGAGGGGGCGGACACGCAGGACTGGCGCCGGATGGTCGAGACCAACGTCCTCGGCCTGATGTACGTCACGCACGCAGCCCTGCCGCACCTGCTCGAGCGCGGCGGCGACGTCGTGCAGGTCAGCAGCGTCGCGGGCCGGGTCGCCCGAGCCGGCTCGGGTGTCTACAACGCGAGCAAGTTCGCCGTCGGGGCCTTCAGTGAGTCGCTGCGCCAGGAGGTGACGACCCGCGGGGTGCGGGTGACCCTCGTCGAGCCTGGAGCGGTGGCGACCGAGCTGCAGAGCCACATCACCCACGCCGACACCAAGGCCGGTATCGAGAAGTGGATCGCAGGTATGCGGCCGCTGCAGTCCGACGACATCGCACGCGCCGTGGTGTACGTCGTGACCCAGCCTGCGCACGTCAGCGTCAACGAGCTCACGATCCGCCCGACCGACCAGGACCGGTAGGCCCCCTGAGACGAAACTGACGGCCGGGACGTCGGACGTCTCCCTGTTGAACTGCACCAGCGTCGGGTCAGACCGCCGGAACCGCACGGCGCCGTCGCGGGGTTGCCTCGTGTGTGACCTTGGCCTGCAGGGCGTTGCCCGTGGCGCGTCCGGTGGCGCCGGAGGAGCGCCGAGGTCGGATGATCTTGGCCGAACGGGCTGCCGGGGCGTCGGCGGCGACAACCCCTGAGCGGAAGCGATCACCGGGACACCCACGGAGCACCTCGCCGTGCTTCCATGCGTCCATGACGGTGCGCACCGGCCGGGTCGGGGGCCACAGCTTCACCTTCGCCGACCTGCGCACGCTGCTGGCCCGGGCGACACCGCTGCGCTCCGGCGACGTCCTGGCGGGGGTCGCGGCGCAGTCTCAGACCGAGCGGGTCGCGGCCCAGCGGGCACTGGCCGAGGTACCGCTGTCGGCGTTCCTGGAGGAGCTCGTCGTGCCGTACGACGACGACGACGTCACGCGGCTGATCATCGACAGCCACGATCCGGTGGCGATGGCGACCGTCGCGGCGATGACCGTCGGCGAGCTGCGGGACTGGCTGCTGTCCGACGCCGCCGACGCGTCGTCGCTGTCGGCCCTGGCGCCCGGACTCATGCCGGAGATGGCGGCAGCAGTCAGCAAGCTGATGCGCAACCAGGACCTGGTCGCCGTGGCCCGCCGGTGCGAGGTCGTCACGGCGTTCCGGACCACGATCGGACTGCCCGGCCGGCTGGCCAGCCGGCTGCAGCCCAACTCCCCGACCGACGACCCGCGGGAGGTCCTGGCCAGCACCCTGGACGGGCTGCTGCTCGGCTGCGGTGACGCCGTCGTGGGCATCAACCCCGCGACCGACGACCCCGGCGCGACCTCGGACCTGCTGCACCTGCTCGACGACGTCCGCCAGCGCTACGAGATCCCCGTGCAGACGTGCGTGCTCTCGCACGTGACGACAACCCTGGACGTCCTGGAGCGCGGCGCCCCCGTCGACCTGGTCTTCCAGTCGGTGGCCGGGACCCAGGGCGCCAACCGCGGCTTCGGCATCACGCTGGACCTGCTCGCGGAGGCCCGCAATGCGGCCCGCTCGCTGGAGAGGGGCACCGTCGGGAACCAGGTCATGTACTTCGAGACCGGCCAGGGCAGCGCCCTGTCCGCCGACGCCCACCACGGCGTCGACCAGCAGACCCTCGAGGCCCGGGCGTACGGCGTGGCCCGCGCCTTCGACCCGCTGCTGGTCAACACGGTCGTCGGGTTCATCGGCCCGGAGTACCTCTACGACGGCCGGCAGATCCTGCGGGCCGGGCTCGAGGACCACTTCTGCGGCTCGCTGCTGGGCCTGCCGATGGGTGTCGACGTCTGCTACACCAACCACGCCGAGGCCGGCCCCGACGACATGGACACCCTGCTGACGATGCTCGGGGTCGCCGGCTGCTCGTTCGTCATCGCCGTCCCGGGTTCGGACGACGTCATGCTCGGTTACCAGAGCCTGGCCTTCCACGACGTGCTCTACGCCCGACGTGTGCTCGGACTGCGCCCCGCACCGGAGTTCGAGGCCTGGCTGCAGGGAGTCGGGCTGCTCGACGAGGACGGCCGGGTACCGAGCATCGCGCCGCACGACTCGCACCTGTCGGGCCTCGGCAGCTCGGTGCTCAAGGAGCTCGGGCGATGACGCGCGAGCCCGCGGACCCCTGGGCACTGCTGCGGACCGCCACCCGGGCCCGCATCGGGCTGCCCCGCACCGGAGACGCGCTGAGCACCGCGGCGGTGCTGGAGCTCGCCGGCGACCACGCCCTGGCCCGCGACGCCGTCCACGACCTACTGGACCCCGGGGCCCTGCGCCCCCACCTAGACGGCCTGCCCGTCGTCGAGGTCGCCAGTGCCGCCCCCGACCGGGCCACCTTCCTCCAACGACCCGACCTCGGACGGCGGCTCGCCCCCGCCAGTCGCGAGCTACTCCAGCACGGGCCGTACGACGTCGCCTTCGTCCTCGCCGACGGGCTCTCCGCGCGAGCAGTCCACGCCCACGCCGTACCGACCCTGCGCGCGACGCTCGAGCACCTGGCTGGTTGGTCTATCGGGCCGGTGGTCGTGGCGACGCAGGCCAGGGTGGCTCTGGGCGACGAGGTGGGGGAGCTGCTCGGTGCCCGCTGCGTCGTGGTCCTCATCGGGGAGCGTCCAGGGCTCAGCGCACCGGACAGCCTCGGGGCCTACCTGACGTGGGGACCGCGACCGGGGCGGCGCGACAGCGAGCGCAACTGCCTGTCCAACATCCGGCCGCCGCAGGGGCAGGCCGTCGAGAAGGCCGCCCAGACGCTCGCGCTGCTGCTCGGCGAGGCCCGCCGTCGCGAGCTGTCCGGGGTCGACCTCAAGGACGACTTCGGACAGCTCGAGGCGTGAGGCTCATGGGGGGCTCGGTCGTGGACACCCATGACGTGGGCAATGAGGCCGTCCCAGCTCGCGTGCCTGTTTCAGCCCTCGAGCGGGGGCGGTTGCTCTCCACGCTCGACGTGGATGGCCAGGTCTTCGACGTTCGTCGTCATGGCGGCGGGACGGACAACACCTGGGTCAACGGCCCCAACGAGAACGACGGCTTCTCCACGAGCGGTGGCCGGGACGCGCTGGTGGAGCACCGCGAGGAACAGTGGTACCGCGAGAGCATCAGGGACTTCCTCGCCATGGTTGACCCAGCCACCGGCCATATCAAGGACTGAGTCCAGGGCGGTGCGCAGCGCGGGTCGGCAGGCAGCCTGGGATCGCTCCTGGGACTGAGGTGGTGTGCCGGGGAGGTGCACCGGGAGCCTGCTCTCACCGCCCCGTGCGGAACCAGTGACATGCCCGTACGGTCGGTTCTCGTCAGGGACAGCGCTCTACCGTGACGCGACCGCCGTCCAACGTCCCGTCCACTGCCTCCGAGGAGCAACCAGAACCATGACCAGCCCCCGCCGCGCGCTCGTCCTCATCGACGTGCAGAACGAGTACTTCGACGGTCCGCTCGAGATCCAGTACCCGCCCCACGCGCAGTCGCTGCCGAACATCACCGCCGCGATCGACGCTGCCATCGCCGCTGACCTGCCGATCGTCGTCGTCCAGCACACCTCGGGCAGCGATGCGCCCGTCTTCAACCCTGACCGTCCAGGCTTCGCGCTGCACCCGGACGTCCAGAGCCGACGCACCGACGCGTGGCACTCGATCACCAAGGAGTTCGGCAGCGTCTTCGCCGGAACCGACCTGCACGACTGGCTCCGCGAGCGGGACATCGACACCGTCACCTTCGTCGGGTACATGACCAACAACTGCGTCCTTGCCTCAGCCGCCTCAGCGGACGACCAGGGCCTGTTCGCCGAGGTTCTGTCCGACGCCACCGGCGCCATCAACATCGCCAATGACGCCGGGTACGCCGATGCGCAGGCCGTCCACACGACGCTCATGACACTGATCCACTCCAACTTCGCCTCCGTCAGCAGCACCACCAGGTGGACCGAGGCGCTGCAGGCCGGCACGCCGCTGCCCAAGAGCGACCTCGTCACCTCGGCGATGACCGGAGCCCAGCGCGCCCAGCACTCCTGATCGCTGCGCTGCCCATGACGGTCTGCTGCCTGACTCAGCCGAGTTCGGCAGCACGTCCCCAAACGTGGCGGACAACTGCTGAGACGTCTGTCTGGAAGCCGGCTTGCCGGCGCCGACAGGCCAACCCGGCCCCGGCACCCTCTCGACGGCTCGACGTGGCCCCTCCATCCGGGCCTGCTGCCGAACTCAGACGGCGCCGAGCTCGCGCTCGACCGCGGCGAGCTCCTCGGGGGTGCCCTGGACCTTCGGCCCGGTGAACCACTTCCGCGCCGACAGCAGCCACCAGCCCCCGGCGAACCCGAGCACCGCGAGCACGGCCAGCGGCGTGTAGTTGAACGTTGAGCGGGTCACCGGGCTGGTCGTCGGCAGCATGAACAGGACGCTGATGAACGCGACCCACCCGACGGCGACGATGCCGATCGGGCGGCTCCAGCGGCCCAGGCTCCACGGCCCGGCCTCGAAGCCGTCGCCGAGGCGCAGCCGCAGGTAGACCGGCAGCACGTAGGCGATGAACAGCCCGATCACCGCGATCGAGGTGATGGCGAAGAACGCTGCGGCGTTGACCAGGTAGGGCAGGCCCAGCAGGAACGCCGCGCCCGCCGCCAGCCAGATCGCGTTGGTGGGCGTGCGGGTCCGCGGGTTGATCTGGTGCCACAGCCGGGAGCCGGGTAGGGCCCCGTCGCGCGAGAAGGCGTAGATCATGCGGGAGTTGGCGGTGACCGAGGCCATGCCGCAGAACAGTTGCGCGCCGATCGCGATCAGCAGCAGCAGCTTGCCGCCGGTCGACCCCACGGCGTCGATGAACACCTGGGCTGGTGGCACTCCCGTCGAGGTACCCGTCGTCCCGGCGTAGTCCTGGATGGCATAGGTGACACCGATGAGCAGCACCCAGCCCGCGACCAGCGACACGACGACGGACATCACGATCCCGCGCGGACCGGCGACGGAGGCGTTCTTGGTCTCCTCCGTCATGTGGGCCGAGGCGTCGAACCCCGTGAACGTGTACTGCGCGAGCAGCAGGCCCAGCATCGCGACGTAGACGGTCGAGCCCCAGCCGGTGTTGTTGACGAAGTGGGTGAAGACGAACGACGTCGACTGGTGCCGGTCGGGCACCACGATCAGCGCCCCGACGATGACGAGCACCCCGACGATGTGCCACCAGACGCTGACATCGTTGAGCAGCGACACCAGGCGCACGCCACCGATGTTGAGCCCGGCGTGCAGCAGCAGGATCAGCCCGAACAGCAGCACGGTGTGCCCGGGGGTCGCCGCGAAGCCGAACTGCAGGTCCAGGAAGGCGTTGAGGAACGTCGCGGCCCCGAAGTCGATCCCGGCCGTGACGGCGACCTGCCCGAGGAAGTTGAACCACCCGGTGAACCACGACCACGCGGCGCCGTGCGTCGGCGACAGCTTGGCCGCCCAGTAGTAGAGCCCGCCGGCCGTGGGGTAGCTCGAGCAGACCTCGGCCATGGCCAGGGCGACGGTGAGGGTCATCAGCCCGACGAACGGCCAGCCCCACACGATCAGGACCGGGCCGCCAGTGTTGAGCCCGTAGCCGTAGAGCGTGAGGCAACCACTCAGGATCGAGATGATCGTGAAGGAGACCGCGAAGTTCGAGAAGCCGGACATCGTCCGGGCGAGCTCCTGGGCATAGCCCAGCTCGTGCAGGCGCTGCTCGTCGGTAGTGCGGCCCTCGTCCGTGGTGCTCATCGGCGTCCCCCGGGGACTGTCGTGACACCCCCGGAAGGGGCGTTCGGCGATGATCACACCATCATCTGGTCGCTGCGCAAAGCGTGGACCGGCGCGACACCCCGCGAGGACAGGCGGGCTACTGGGCGGTCATCCCGCCGTCGGCGACCACGACGCTGCCGGTCATGAAGGACGCCTCGTCGGAGGCGAGGAACAGCACGACGTGGGCGATCTCCCGGGGGGTGCCGGGGCGCCCGATGGGCTGGAAGGAGTCGATGGTGTCGTAGACGTGCTGCAGCCCGCCGAGCATCTCGGCGTGGGCGTGGTTGATGGGCGTGTCCACCCAGCCCGGGCAGATGACGTTGCAGCGGATGCCGGCCTTCGCGTAGTCCAGCGCCACTCCCTTGGTGAGCATCACCGAGGCGCCCTTGGAGGCCGAGTAGAGCGCGAGGAACGGCTCGCTGACGAGCCCGTTGACGCTGGCGACGTTGACGATCGAGCCGCCGCCCTGGGCCAGCATGTGGGGGATGGCGGCCCGGCACCCGTAGATCTGGCCCTTGACGTTGACGTCCAGGGTCCGGTCGATGACCTCGTCGCTGACCTCGTGCAGGACTCCGGGCAGGTTGACGCCGGCGTTGTTGACCAGCACGTCCAGACGGCCGCCCCAGGCAACAGCGGCCTGCACCATCGCGTCGACCTGTCGTGGGTCGGCGACATCGACCTGCCTGGCAAGGGCTGTCCCCCCGTCCTGGACGACGAGGGCGGCTGTCTCCTGGGCGGTGGCCACGTCCAAGTCGGCGACCAGCACCAGGCCGCCCTCCTCCGCCAGCCTCAGCGCTGAGGCTCGGCCGATGCCCGACCCGCCACCCGTGACTACGCACATCTTGCCAACGACCCTGCCTGCCACCTTGACCTCTTCCACCTCGATGACGGTCTCCCATCCTGCCCTGCCCCGCCGCTGTCCCCGACCGACCTGCCACGGCGAGGGGGGCGGGCGCACCGGGACGTGGCTCGTCAACCAGGCCGGGTCGACGAAGGCGTAGCGACCGACCTCGGGGAGTCGTTTCGCGTAGGCCGGGTGGGTGCGCAGCCGCTCGGCCACGCTGGCGTGCAGCAGTGCCCCCTGCGGGATCCGTCGCAGCCGGGGCAACCCGGCCAGCCACCAGACTCGCGAGTTCGCGTGGACGGCGCCGGTCGCGCTGTCGAGGGTCACCTGGCGCTCTGCGTCGGCGTACGCCTCGGGCTCGAGCCGCAGGCCGGCGGCCGCGGCGGCCTGGATCATCCACTTCAGCGGTACGTCGGACAGCCGCGACCCGTTCGCGAACATGCCCCCGACGTCGGAGTGCACGCCGGCAAACCAGACCTGCTGCAGGTCCTGCGGCGCCTTCCCCGGTTCGGGATCCAGCTCCAGCACGGGGTAGCTGGCGAAGGGCCGCCGCCACTCGTCGACGGCCAGGGCGTGCCGCACCAGCTGCACGTGCGGCAGGTGACGCGTGTAAGGCCACTGGATCTGCCGCCGCAGGGTGCCCGCCGCCTCGACCGTGTCCCACAGCCCGAGGAAGGCCACCGGTACGGCGATCGCGCCATTGCCCCCGCGTCGCGCGAAGGTGTCGGAGTACTCGAACAGCAGCCGCCAATCCTTCTCCGATGACCCTTCGGTTCCGGACGCCGAGCGGGCGTCGAGGCGGGCCCGCGCCGCAGCGTCGGGGTCGATGACCCCGGCCGGCGCCGACGCGATGCCGGTGCGGGGCGCGGTGTCGGCGTCGCCGCGCGACATGGCCTCGATGGCGTAGGGGACAAGGTTTTCGGCGCCCGGGCGGAACAGCCCGAAGGCAGCCAGCATGCCGGTGAGAGCACGCGCGGTGTAAGCCCCGCGGCTGAAGCCGAAGACGAAGATCTGGTCACCGTCCTCGTAGTGCTCCATGAGGTACGCGTAGGCGCTGCCGAGGTTCTGGCGAAGCCCCAGGCCGAAGGCCAGCCCCAGCACCCTGGTCACCCAGCGGCCGGTCGCGGTCCAGGCCCCCGAGGCGCTGAACGTCCCGACCCCCGGCTGGTAAAACGCCACCAGCTCCTCGGGACGGTCGAGCGGGAGCATCTGGTAGAGCCGCAGCACGTTGGTGTTGTCCGCGCTCTTGACTTTGTTGTTCGTCCCGTCGAGGCAGATCACGATCTGCTTGCCCATGCGGTACCACCCCCGCCAGCCGCCGGAGACGGCATCCTGGCGATCATTGCAGGCCGCGGGACTGAGTGAACAGGTGCGTCAGCCCCGCCCGTGCACCAGGCCGATCACCTTGGCGAGGGTGTCGGTCACCTTGGGGGAGCGGGAGAACGACAGCAGCTGCACAGGCAGGTCGAACTTCTGCCGGGTGATCGCCTTGGCCCGGGTGAACTCCTTGAGCCCGTCCTCGCCGTGGATGCGGCCGAAGCCGGAGTCACCGACCCCGCCGAAGGGCAGGCCGGGGACCGAGGCGAAGGCGATGACCGAGTTGACGCTCGTCATGCCCGAGCGCATCCGCCGGGCGATCTCGACGCCCGCCTTGCTCTTGCCGGTGAAGACCGCGCCGGCCAGGCCGTACGACGTGGCGTTGGTCTTGGCGATCGCCTCGTCGACGTCGCGCACCCGCGCCACCGTGATGGTCGGCCCGAAGGTCTCCTCGGTGACCGCGGTGCTGTCCTCGGGGACGTCGACCAGCACCGTCGGCTGCACGAGCCCGCCCTGCGCGGTCCCGCCGGTGAGCACCCGGCCACCGCGGGCCACCGCGTCGGCGATGTGCCGGGTGATGACGTCGACCTGCGAGGGCATGGTGATCGGGCCGTACGAGGCGCCCGCGTCCGAGCCCGGGCGGATCGCCCCGGCCCGGGTCGTGAGCTCCCGCACGAAGGCGTCGTACACCTTGTCGGTGGCGTAGACCCGCTCGATGCCGATGCACGTCTGGCCGGCGTTGCTCATCCCTCCCCACAGGGCCGCGTCGGCGGCCGCGGCCACGTCGGCGTCGTCGTCGACGATCATCGCGTCCTTGCCGCCGCACTCCATGAGCACCGGGACGAGGTTCTCCGAGCAGGCCGCCATGACCTTGCGGCCGGTCGCCGCCGAGCCGGTGAAGGCGATCTTGTCGACCCCGGCGCGGCACAGTGCAGCCCCGGTGGCCCCGAGGCCGGTGACGACCTGCAGCACGTCGGGACGCTCCGGGACGGCCATCTGCCAGGCGTGCTCGAGCCACAGGCCGATCGCGGGGGTGTACTCGCTGGGCTTGAAGACGACGGCGTTGCCGGCCGCGAGCGCGTAGGCGATGGAGCCCATCGGGGTGAAGACGGGGTAGTTCCACGGGCCGATGACCCCGATGACGCCGAGCGGTTGGTATTCCAGCAGGGCCTGCTGGTTGGCGGCCATGAGCCCGGCCGGGACCCGCCGCAGGCCGAGCAGCTTGGCGGCGTGCTTGCTGGACCACTCGATGTGGTCGATGGCCAGGGTGATCTCGAGCAACGCATCGGGGTGCGGCTTGCCGTTCTCCTTGTGCACCAGATCGGCGAGCTCGTGGATCCGCCTGGCCAGCACGCCTTTCCACGCCTTTAGGTGGGTCCGGCGGCCTGCGGTCCCCTGCTCCTGCCACCACTGCGCGGCCTCGCGCGCCCGGGCGACGGCGGCGGCGACCTGCTCGTCGCTGTGCACCGGGTGGCTGGCCAGCACCTGCCCCGTACCTGGGTCGAGCGAGTCGAAGGTCTCGACGGAGTCGGGCAGCACGACAGGGCGGTCAGCGGCAAGCGTCATGACCAAAGCGTAGGCGCCAGCGGTGGACAGGGTCATCGCGTGTCACGATCACCTCCCACCAGCGAGGAGACCGCCGTGCAGGAGCGCTACGACTACGTGATCGTCGGGGCCGGGTCGGCCGGCTGCGTGCTGGCCGCCCGCCTCACCGAGGACCCCTCCGTGACGGTGCTCCTGCTCGAGGCCGGCGGGGACGACCGAGTCGACGAGATCACGATCCCGGCGGCGTTCGCCAAGCAGTTCCGCACCAAGCTGGACTGGGGCTACGCCACCGACTCCCAGAAGCACGCGCAGGGGCGGCGGCTCTACTGGCCGCGGGGCAAGGCGCTCGGCGGGTCGAGCTCCATGAACGCCATGATCTACATCCGTGGCTCGCGGCATGACTACGACGAGTGGGCCGCGCTCACCGGTGACCCCTCCTGGACCTACGACGCGGTGCTCCCGCACTTCCGGCGCTCCGAGGACAATGCGCGGGGCGAGTCGGCGCACCACGGCGCCGGTGGTCCGCTGCGGGTCGAGGAGCAGCGCTCCCCGCACCCGTGGACGCGGGCCTTCCTGTCCGACGTCGCCGCGGCCGGCCACCGCCCCAACCCCGACTTCAACGGCCCCGAGCAGGACGGTTCCGGTCTCTACCAGGTGACCCAGAAGCGCGGCCGCCGCTGGTCGACGGCGGTGGGGTTCCTGCGGCCGGCGATGGAGCGCCCCGGGCTGACCGTCCGGACGCACGCCCTCACGACCCGGGTGCTGGTCGAGGACGGCCGGGCTGTCGGCGTGGAGTACCGCCACGACGGTGCCACCCACACGGCCCACGTCGAGGCCGAGGTGCTGCTCTGCGGCGGCGCGATCAACAGCCCCCAGCTGCTGCTGCTGTCGGGGATCGGCCCGTCGCCTCATCTGCGCGACCTCGGCATCACCGTGCAGCACGACCTGCCCGGGGTTGGTGAGGGTCTGCAGGACCACCCCGCCATGCCGCTGATCTGCCAGGCCACGGGCAGCTCCCTGAAGGACGCGGAGGCCCCGAAGCAGGTCGCGGACTACTACCTGCGCAAGCGCGGGATGCTGACCTCCAACGTCGGCGAGGGCGGGTCGTTCTTCCGGTCCCGTCCCGACCTCGACGTCGTGGACCTGCAGTACCACTTTGCGCCCGTGAAGTTCTTCGGGCAGGGCTTCTACGATCCGGACGAGCAGGCGCTGACCCTCGCCGTCACCCTCGTCCGGGTGGCCTCGCGGGGCTCGGTCCGGTTGCGCTCGGCGGACCCGACGTGGGCGCCCGCCATCGACGGCGGCTACCTGCGCGAGGACGAGGACGTCGAGGCGCTGGCGGCCGGGCTCAGGCACGCCCGGGAGGTCGTCGCCGGTGGTGCGCTCGGCCGGATCATCACGGGAGAGTGGCTGCCCGGCAAGGACGTGCAGTCCAACGACGACTTGCGCGAGGCGGTGCGCGGGGGCATCGAGTCGCTCTACCACCCGGTGTCGAGCTGCCGGATGGGGACCGACGACCTCGCCGTCGTCGACAGCGAGCTGCGGGTGCACGGCGTCGCCGGGCTGCGCGTCGTGGACGCTTCCGTCATGCCGACCCTGGTGCGAGGCAACACCAACGCCCCCACGATCATGATCGCCGAGAAGGCAGCCGCGATGATCACCGGGCGCGTCCCTGCGCTGTCCGCTCCCTGACCCGGAGGCGCTAGCTCGGAGGTCTGGCCGACTCGGGGCTCGACAGGACCGTCCGGTCGCGACCGGCAGCCTTCGCGGCCAGCAGCGCGGCGTCCGCCGCCTCCACCAGGTCATCGCCGGAGGTGGCATGGATGGGGAAGGTTGCGACACCCGCACTGGCGGTGAGCCGCATGACGCCTGGCGCCGCCGCGACCGCGGCCCGCAGCCGCTCGGTGATGGCCACGGCCTCGGCGGCTGGGCAGTTGGGCAGGATGACCACGAACTCCTCCCCGCCGTACCTCGCGGGGGTGTCGACGTCCCGGCTCGCGACGACCAGGGACGCGGCGACGTTGCGCAGGGACTCGTCCCCCGCTGGGTGGCCGTAGCGGTCGTTCACCTGCTTGAACAGGTCGAGGTCCAGCAGGGCCAGGCTGACCGGCTCCCCGTTGCGCACCGACCTCGCGATCTCTCGGTCCAGCGAGGTGTTGAAGCTCCGGCGGTTCGCGATCATCGTCAGGTCGTCGGTCGCGGCCAGGCGTTCGAGCTGCGCCAGCCGCAGCTCGCGGCTCAGGGCTGCCGAGGCGCTCGACGCGAGCCGGGACAGCTGGGCCAGGACGTGGTCGCGTCGCCGACCCCGCATGACCTCGGGCAGCTCGACCACGAGCGCCCCGAGCCGACGCCGGTCTGCGAGCGGTACGACGAGCAGCTCGGTGCTGGCCGGGAAGAGCCTGCTGAGCAGCGGTTCTCGCAGCGCGTTCGGATGGGCCAGGACCTGCGCGTGCTGCAGCGCCTGGGCGTCGGTGACGGTGGCGCTGGTCCCGCGGCCGACCTCACCCGGCGACGTAGCGTGGGTCGCGACCACGACCAGCGGGCGCTCGCCGAGCAGGACGACACCGCGAGCGAAGCCGTACGTCCCGACGGCCGTGGTCAGCAGCAGCTCGGCGACCCCAGCCGGGGTGGTGGCCGACAGGATGGCGTCGACGAAACCCCACAGGGCCTGCAGCTCCGTGGGTCCGGCAGCAGCCAGCGGCTGCATGTCCTGCTTGGGGCGCACGGTCACCAACTGGCTCACGGGCAGCAGCAGCTGGCGACGTGCAAGTGGATCGCGAGGGCGGGAGGGGGACGACACCCGGGTCCTTCCTCGTGCAGGGACGTGCCCACCAGTGTCGGGCCTGGCGAGCCGGACCGAATGGGCTGAACGGGTCATTCGGTCCGCGGATCGTCGCAGGTGCTCGATCCTCCACGGCAACCTGCGACGGAGCTGGACTGTCTGGCAGCCCCGCTCGCGACCGGAGAACCACCGTGCGCCAGACCGCGCTCGCTGAGCTGCATGCCCAGCACGCGACCCGGGCAAGGACCCTCGCCTACCTGCCCACCGGCGACGCCTAGGATCTCGTCCAGGACCTCGTCCAGGACTGCTTCGTCCAGCCCGCCGGCCGGCTCGTCACCCCGCAGGACCCCCCAGCGCACCAGCGCAGGAGGGTCGCGAACGCCGCCCACTCCCACCGCAAGCTGCGGCCTCGGCGCCGGGCCGAGGCTGACGACCGCCGACGGCCTGGGTACCGGCACGACCTTGGCCGGGCTCCGCAACCGCAACCGCAACCGCAACCGCAGCTCGTACGTCGTACGAGGCAGGCCTCCGATCTGGCCCGGATCTGGGGCGCAGCTCGTACGTCGTACGAGGCAGGCCTCCGATCTGGCCCGGATCTGGGGCGTAGGTCGTACGTCGTACGAGTTTCGGGCGGTGGGGCGAGCGGGGCCTATCCGCGGCGCTCCGGGGCGGCTGGGCGGACCCACGGCAACCGCAGCTCGTACGTCGTACGAGGCAGCCTCTGATCTGGCCCGGATCTGGGGCGCAGGTCGTACTTCGAACAAGTTGCGGGCGTAAGAGTTGCGGGCGTAGGAGTTGCGGGCGCACGAGCTGCGGGCGGCCAGACCCCGGGCCGTTCAGACGGCTGCGGGTTCCTGCACGCCCCCCAGGCGCAAGACCGGGTCCAGCACCGTGCCGCGGACGAGCATCTCGACGTCGTCGTTGTAGTCCATGTTGAGCGACCACGGGGCGGACTGACCCTGCCGGGGGAAGCTGTCAATCGCCCGGGTGACGTAGCTGGCGGCGAAGTCCAGCAGCGGCCGCGTCGGCGCCGACGGGTCGTTCAGCTCAGGCGTCACCGTCGTCGCCCCGGCAGCGTCCATCGCGCTCAGGAGCCGGCACAGGTGCTCGGCCACGAGGTCGACCTTGAGCGTCCAGGAGGCGTTGGTGTAACCGATGGCGTAGCCGAAGTTGGGGACGCCCGACAGCATCATCCCCTTGTAGGACACGGTGTCCGGCAGCGAGACGGGCGTCCCGTCCACGACCAGCTCGATGCCGCCGAAGGCCAGCAGCTGCAGCCCGGTCGCCGTCACCACGATGTCGGCCTCGAGCTCGGCACCGGACGCGAGGCGGATGCCGGTCGGGGTGAACGTCTCGATCCGATCGGTGACCACCGAGGCCGTGCCCCGCCGGATGGCCTTGAACAGATCGGCGTCCGGGACCATGCACATACGCTGGTCCCACGGCTGGTAGGTCGGCGTGAAGTGCGAGAAGTCGTAGTCCTTGGGCAAGAAGTGTCCCTGCAGCCCACGGATGATCTTCCGGGACAGCTCGGGGCGGGTGCGGGCGAGCCGGTAGGTGAAGCGCTGCTGGGCGATGTTCTTGCGCCGGGTGAAGCGGTGCGCCCGGTCCGGCCCGGCGATCTTGCGGACGAGATTGGCGATCGGGTCCGTCGACGGCACTGGCAGGACGTACGACGGCGAGCGCTGCAGCATCGTCACGTGCCCGGCATCAACGGCCAGGGCGGGGACGAGGGTGACCGCGGTGGCCCCGCTGCCGATGACGACGACGCGCTTGCCTGCCGTGTCCATGTCCTCGGGCCAGTGCTGTGGGTGGACCAGCGTCCCGTCGTACTGCTCGACGCCGGGGAAGTCCGGTGTGAAGCCCTCGTCGTAGCGGTAGTAGCCGCCGGCGCAGAAGAACCACGAGCAGGTGAGCTCGCGGGTCTGGCCGCCGACCTCGACCTCGACGGTCCAGCGGGCGTCCGGTGTCGACCACGAGGCGCGCACGACCCGGTGCCCGTAGCGCACCTTGGTGTCGATGCCGCTCTCGGCTGCGGTGTCGCGCAGGTAGCGCAGGATCTCGGGCCCGTCGGCGATGGCCTTGTCGCCGGTCCACGGCCGGAAGCGGTAGGCGAACGTCGCGAGGTCGGAGTCGGAGCGGATGCCGGGGTAGCGGAAAAGGCTCCAGGTCCCACCCAGCTCCTCGCGCGCCTCCAGCAGGACGACGCTGCGCCAGGGGTGCTCCTGCTGGAGGTGCCAGGCCAGGCCGATGCCGGACAGGCCGGCGCCCACGACCAGGACGTCGAGGTGATCAGGCGCTTCGGGGGAGATCATGCGCGCCATCCTGCCGTCTGCGGCAGGCCGTTGCACCGTCGGGGCCCGCACCCGGGCCCGGCCGACCCGGGGTCAGCCCGACGTCAGCGGTCCAGGCGCCTCTCGAGGGCGAGCGAGAGCTTCTGGTAACGCGCAGGTAGCAGCCGCACGACCACGTCGATGAGCTTTGCGTCGTTGCCGACGAGCACCCGTGGCCGACCCGCCTCGACGCCGTCCAGCACGATCGTGGCGGCCTCGGCGGGGTCCATCCGCAGCAGCTTGTCGTTGTAGACGTCGCGCCGCTTGCGGTCCTCGGCAGTGACCGGGAGCCCGAGGGCCGCAGCGGCCTCGAAGGCGTTGTCGGCGATCTTGGTGCGCACCCCGCCGGGGTGCACGACGGTGACGAGCACCGGGCTGCCGGCCTTCGTCAGCTCGATCCGGAGCGTCTCGGTGAAGCCGCGTACGGCGAACTTCGAGGTGCAGTAGTGGCTCATGCCGTCCTGCGCCAGGAAGCCGTTGAGGCTCGAGATGTTGATAACGTGCCCGTCGCCGCTGGCCAGCAGGTGTGGGAGGAACGCCTTGGTCCCGTGGATGACACCGAACAGGTTGACCCCGAGCACCCGCTCGTAGTCGGTCCAGTCGCTGTCCAGCACGCTGCGGCTGAAGGCGATCCCGGCGTTGTTGTAGATCTGGTGCGCGACGCCGAAGTGCTCCACAGTGGCCGCGGCCCACGCAGTCACGGCGTCGCGGTCGGTCACGTCCAGCCGGGTCGCCGTCACCTCGGCACCCAGCTGCTTGACCTGGTCCACCGTCTCGCCGAGCCCCGTCTCGTCGACGTCGCTCAGCGCGAGCCGCGCACCGCGACGGGCCAGCTCGAGGGCCAGGGCCCGTCCGATGCCGGAGCCCGCTCCGGTGACTGCTGCGACCTTGCCGCTCACGCTGCTCATGCCGACATGGTGCCCCCTCGGGCCGTTGCGCGACAGGGGGCCCTACCGTCGCCACATGATCGACCGCGCGAGGACGTTCACCCGATGGGCGCTGTTCCACGGGGTGGCGCGGGCTGCCTCCCGGCGGGCCGTGCGGCACGGTGACCTGCACGCCCGGCTGATGACCGACCCGTCCGTGCGCGCCGAGCCGTGGGTGTTCTACGACGACGTCCGATCCCGGGGCCCTCTGGTCCGGGGCCGGTTCGCCGCCGTCACCGCGACCCACTCGGTCGCCTCGGAGGTCCTGCGCAGTGAGGACTTCCACGTCGGGGCCGAGGACATCGTGCTCCCCAAGGGGCTGCGGCGGGTCGTCCAGTGGGCGCGGGACGAGAGCGCCCTCGGGCCCGTCGACCCTCCCTCGATGCTCTCGGTGGAGGCTCCGCAGCACACCCGCTACCGACGTCTGGTGAGCAAGGTTTTCACTGCCCGCGCCGTCGAAGGCCTGAGAGCCCAGACGCAGCAGGTGGCCGACGAGCTGCTGGACCGCCTGGAGGGCCAGCAGGCCGTCGACCTCGTCCCGGCGTACGCGAGCCTGCTCCCCATCGCGGTCATCAGTGCCGTCCTGGGGATGCCGGCCTCCACCCACGAACGCGTCCTGCAGCTGGGCAACGCCGCCGGCGCCAGCCTGGACGTGGGGCTGAGCTGGCAGGAGTTCCTGGGGGTCGACGCGGCGGTCCGCGAGTTCCAGGCACTGCTCGGCAGCCACCTCGCGACCCTGCGGCACTCACCCGGTGAGGACCTGCTCAGCCAGCTCGTACACGCCGAGGACGATGAGGGGTCGCTCACCGAGGTGGAGCTGCGGGCCACGGCCGGGCTGCTGCTGGCGGCCGGCTTCGAGACGACGGTCAACCTGCTCGGCAGCGCGACCGTCCTGCTCGTCCAGCACCGCGACCAGCTCGCGCTGGCCCAGGCCGACCCGTCGCTGTGGCCCGGGGTGGTGGAGGAGTCGCTGCGGCTGGAGGGACCGGTCCAGCTCACGGGACGCTTCGCGGCCCGGGAGACCGTCCTGGCGGGGCAGTCGCTGCGCCGGGGGTCGCTGGTCGTTACCTACCTGGCGGGGGCCAACCGGGACCCGGCGGTCTTCGAGGCTCCCGAGGTCTTCGACGTACGGCGGGCCAACGCCCGGGACCACCTGACCTTCTCGGCGGGCCGGCACTTCTGCGTGGGCGCTGCGCTGGCCCGCCTCGAGGGGGAGATCGGGCTGCGGACCCTGTTCGAGCGCTACCCGGAGCTGGACCTCGACGGTCCCGGCCGGCGCCGCGGGACCCGGGTGCTGCGGGGCTGGGAGCACCTCCCGGTGCGCCTGTCGGCGGGGGTCACCGTCGGCTGAGCCTGTGGGACGCGCGAACGGCCGGACCGCTGGGCGGTCGGGCCGTCGTCTGCGGCCTTGCCGACGGGCCTCGTCTGCAGCCTTGCCGACGGGCCTCGTCGGCGACGTGCTCCTGAGCCGTGGCTTCTCCTCGTGGGTGGTCCCCCATGTGCCCGTGCACCTGGGTGGCAACGCACGATGATCGGTCGTGAACCGTCACAGGAGGGGAAAGCGTTCCCGGCGGTGGCGGTGGCGGTGGCGGTGGCGGCGGCAGGTTAGGGGAAGGGCCCCGAGGGGACGACACGGTCATGACCTGGGAACAGGCGTTGGCCGAGGCCGTGCCGGTGGAGCGGGTGGTGCTCGCCCAGGCGCAGCTGTCCCTCACTCCTAAGCCTTGCAACGTGGGCGTGGCCAGGAAGTTCGTGACCTCCCTGGTCCAGGAGTCCTGCCGCGACTGCCTTGACGTCGCCCAGCTGCTGACGAGCGAGTTGATTACCAACGCCGTCATCCACGCACGGACCCGGCTCGACGTGGCGGTCGTCGTCACGACGTGTGTCGTCGTCGTCCTGGTGCACGACGAGGACGTGGGCCGCCGCGAGATCGTCCTGCACGAGCGGGACGGCGGCCGCGGGCTCGAGCTGGTGCGGGCCCTCGCGGCCACCAGCGGCGTGACGCACCATCCAGGTGGTGGCAAGACCGCGTGGTTCACCCTGGCTACCGATATCGCCCCCCATGGCATGTCGGTGTGAGCGCGG
Organism: Frankiales bacterium; assembly: GCA_043732345.1. Lineage (GTDB taxonomy): Bacteria > Actinomycetota > Actinomycetes > Mycobacteriales > SCTD01 > RYN-111. The sequence goes on from JAYTHS010000059.1 coordinate 41,782, forward strand.
ACCCGCAGTCGGTCAGCTCGGCGAGGAGGGTGGACGACCACGCCGTGACGGCCAACGACCTGCTCGCCCCGTCGGGAGTGGCTGCCACTGCGGACCGGTCCCGGAGCCCGGCGAGCTCCTGCCAGCTGCCACCCCCGTCGGTGCTGCGCAGCAGCGCGGCGTCCTCGACCCCGGCGTAGACCGTGTCGACCTCGCGCAGGGACGGTTTGAGGTGCCACACCCGCACGAACTCCCACGGGTGCAGCGTCCCGTCGCTCCACTGGTGGGTGCCCGGGACGGAGGCGTAGGTGACCTCGTTGCCGACAGGGGACCAGCTGCGGCCACCGTTGTCGGCGCGCTGCACCTGCTGGCCGAACCAGCCGGAGCTGTGGCTGGCCCAGATCCGGTCGGGGACCCCTTGAGGTGGCAGACCTCCCCACCGCCGAAGTGCGGCCCCGTGACCGCTACAGGTGTGTGAGGGTGGAGCCCCGTCGACCTGGAGGTGCCCGCGTGACCCCCGGCCAGGCGGTCCTCGTCGCCGCCTCGGGGCTCGTCGGCGGCGCCGTCAACGCCGCCGCAGGCGGAGGCTCGCTCGTGACGTTTCCGGCGCTGCTGAACGCCGGTCTGCCGCCGCTGACGGCCAACGTCAGCAACACCGTCGGCTTGGTCCCCGGGTACGTCGGGGGCATCGCCGGGCTGCGCAACCGCGAGGAGCTGCCCGAGCTCGACGACCGGACGTTGCTGCTGACCGGGCTGGCCGGCGCTGCGGTCGGGGTCGTGCTGCTGCTCACGACCCCGGCCCGCGTGTTTGCCCTGGCCGCGCCGGTGCTGGTGCTGCTCGCCAGCGTGCTGCTCCTCGGCCAGCCGTGGCTGCTGCCCCGGCTGCAGGGGCGGGGGCACGGGGGACGGCGGCCGGTGCTCGTCACGGTCTTCCTCGGGTCGGTCTACGGCGCCTACTTTGGGGCGGCGCTCGGGGTGCTGCTGCTGGCCCTGCTCGACCTGTTCTCGACGGCACCCTGGAAGGTCGCGAACGCCGTGAAGGCCCGGCTCTCGCTCGTCGTCAACCTGGCCGCGGCGGTGCTGTTCGTGGCTCTTGCTCCGGTGCGGTGGGACGCCGTGCTGCTGCTGGGCCTGACCAGTCCGCTGGGCGGCTGGCTCGGAGGTGACCTCGCCCGCCGGGTGCCGGTACCCGCCCTGCGGGCGCTCACCGCCGCCCTCGGTGTCGTCGCTGCGGTGACGCTGCTGCTCTGACCGGCCAGCACGTCTGGCCAGGACCGTCACACAGGGCAGACGTGCAGGACAGAGGTTGCTCACCGCCGGCCGACCCGGGCGGGGGCACGTCTACGGTGGTCGGTGGGGGCCGACGCACGACCAGAGCTGAGGCAGGAGTAGACACGTGACGATCGCTTTCGTGGTGGGGGGTGTCGTGCTGATCGCCGTCGCGCTGCTGCTCAAGCGGCGCTCCGGACGCAGCCCGGCCGACCAGGTCGACGCCTTCGCGGCAGCCCGGCAGGTGACCAACCGGTGGTCGGCTGACCCGTCGTCCGCCCCGGCCCCGGTGCGGGACTACGTCGAGCAGCAGACGCGCCGCAGCGAGCCCGAGCCGCAGCAGGTCGACGGCGCCGGGGGCGTCACCCCCTAGGGCGTGTCTCCTATTGGGCTGCGGAGCCACATGATGATGCTGCGTAGGACTGCGCCGCCGCGGTAGATGGCGGCGAGCTTGTCGTAGCGGGTAGCTAGGCCGCGCCACTGCTTGAGCTGTTCGTAGGACCGTTCGATGACGTTGCGGTCCGTGTAACGCTCGCGGTCGTAGCGGACGGGCCTTCCGCCCGCGGAACCACGGTGCTGCCGGTGGCCTTGCTGGTCGGCGCGTTCGCCGATGACGGCGGTGATGCCTCGCTGCTGCAGGAGTGCTCGATGAGTTCGGCGCGAGCGGTGACGTCCTCGTCGGCACGCAGATGATTGCAAAAGGACTGGACTTTCCGACCGTCACGCTCGTCGGCGTCGTGGCGGCCGACATCGGTCTGCACGCACCCGATTTTCGTGCGGCCGAACGGAC
>JAYTHS010000060.1:0-1843 GCA_043732345.1 Frankiales bacterium
ACGAGAGGCACTCCCATGGTCGTCGTCATGCGTCCCGGCGCCGCGCCCGAGCTCGTCGACGCGGTGGTCGCGCGCGTCGAGGCCGCCGGTGGCTCGGCCTTCGTGAGCAGAGGTGTCCAGCGCACGATCGTCGGACTGGTCGGGGACATCGTGGCCTTCCAGAACCTCAACCTGCGGGCGATGCCCGGCGTCGGTGAGGTCGTGCGGGTCTCCAAGCCCTACAAGCTGGTGAGCCGGGAAAACCACCCCGAGGCCACCGTCGTGACCGTCGGTGGCGTACCGATCGGGCCGGACACGTTCACGCTGATCGCCGGGCCGTGCGCCGTCGAGACGCCCGAGCAGACCCTGGCCGCAGCCCAGATGGCCAAGGCCGCCGGCGCCACCCTGCTCCGGGGCGGCGCCTTCAAGCCGCGCACGTCGCCGTACGCCTTCCAGGGGCTCGGGGAGAAGGGGCTGCGCATCCTGGCGGAGGTCCGAGAGGAGACCGGCCTGCCGGTCGTCACCGAGGTGGTCGACGCCGCCGACGTACCGCTGGTCGCGCAGTGGGCCGACATGCTGCAGGTCGGGACCCGCAACATGCAGAACTTCGCGCTGCTTCAGGCCGTCGGTAGCGCTGGCAAGCCCGTGATGCTCAAGCGCGGGATGACCGCGACGTACGAGGAGTGGCTCATGGCGGCGGAGTACGTCGCGCAGCGCGGGAACCTTGACATCGTCCTGTGCGAGCGTGGCATCCGGACCTACGAGACGGGCACCCGCAACACGCTGGACATCTCGGCAGTCCCGATGGTCCACAGCCTGTCGCACCTGCCGGTCGTGGTGGACCCCAGCCACTCCGGTGGCAAGCGCGACCTCGTCGTACCGCTGTCGCGCGCGGCGATCGCGATCGGCGCCGACGGCATCATCGTGGACGTGCACCCCGACCCGACCGCGGCGCTGTGCGACGGCCCGCAGGCGCTGTACGGCGAGCACCTGGACGAGCTGGCGGCTGCCTGCCGGGATCTCCCACCGGTCGTCGGCCGACGGCTCGTCCGGCGCTGACAGACAGGTCCGGCACGGTGGACGGGTCGAGACGATGAGCCCCCCGTGCTCGCCGTCGCAAACCTCGTCCGGGTGCAGAAGACCCCCTGCCAGGAGTCCGGCTGGACGTGACCCTGAGGCTGGTGGAGCGCCGCGCGCTGGATACGACACCGACCCACCCGCGTGTTTGGTGCCAGATCCAGCGCGCGGCTTCGGTGCAGCTGGCTGACGACGCGCCGACGCGTCCGCTGCCAGACGCACGCTAGGCGTGCAGGTCGGGGGGGCGGAGCTCCGCCACGGTCCGTCACCGAACCTGAGCTGGCGGGGCACGGCGCAGGCTTGACCGACCACCAGATCGCCGTTCTGGTCAGCACGCGCACACCCCCATAGGTGTGCTCCGAATCGTCGTTGCTGAAGCAAACGCCGAACGCCGATTCCCACAACTGACCCAGCTCCGCTCGGGTGTGCACCGCGACCTCGGGGCTCTGTACGAACACCATCTCCACGGACACGACGGTGGGACTGTCACCGACGTGTCGGTGGCGTGATTGGTCAACTGGCTGCCGGGCCTCGTCGTGACGCGTCGAGGCCCATAACTGGTCGGACGTCGTGGCCGGTCGCCCGTCCTGCCCGCCGCCGCCCCCTACGGCTCCCCTCTCTCGCCGTCGTCGCAGGAGGGTCGCCGCGGGGGCAACTGGCGCTCGCCGCGGGGCGCTGGCACTCGCCTGCTCAGGCGGCGTGGGTGGTGAGCCAGGGGGTGTGCAGGTCGTTGAGGGCCAGGCGTCCGCGGTGCCACATGAGGTGGTGGCGTCTGCGAAGGAGTACG
>JAYTHS010000061.1:0-1838 GCA_043732345.1 Frankiales bacterium
ATCGCCGATGTCGACTGCGCCACCGGCGACACTCCCTGCCTGACCGCCTCCGCCGACCATGGCTTCGTCATCGACGAGGCCGAGGTCGTCTACTGGGGCCTCTGCCCCGGCTGTGCCGTCGCCGCACCCGTGGCTGCAGCCCGCGCCGTACAGCTCGATCGTCCGAACACCCTGTCCCGGAAGGAAAACCGTGCCTGACCACGATGCCGTCGTAGGAGACATGCAGTCCGAGGCGAGCGAGGCCCAGTGCCCCGTCGCCTCCGCCCGCCCGAACCACCCCACCGAGGGCGCCGGCAACCGTGACTGGTGGCCCAACGCCCTCAACCTCAAGATCCTGCGCAAGCACCCTGAGGTCTCCAACCCGATGGACGCCGGCTTCGACTACGCCGCCGCGGTGCAGACCGTCGACGTCACCGAGCTCACGCACGACGTCGACGCGATCATGACCGACAGCAAGGACTGGTGGCCCGCCGACTTCGGTCACTACGGCGGCTTCTTCGTCCGGATGGCGTGGCACGCGGCGGGCACCTACCGGACCAGCGACGGTCGAGGGGGCGCCGGCGCCGGGATGCAGCGCTTCGCGCCGCTGAACTCCTGGCCGGACAACGCCAACCTCGACAAGGCCCGCCGCCTGCTGTGGCCGGTCAAGAAGAAGTACGGCCACAACCTGTCCTGGGCCGACCTGATCGTCTTCACCGGCAACCGGGCCCTCGAGACCATGGGGTTCCAGACCTTCGGCTTCGCCTTCGGCCGCGCCGACGTGTGGGAGCCCGACGAGGACGTCTACTGGGGCCCCGAGCAGACCTGGCTCGGCGACGACCGCTACACCGGCGACCGCGAGCTCGAGGCGCCGCTCGCCGCCGTGCAGATGGGCCTCATCTACGTCAACCCCGAGGGTCCCAACGGCCAGCCCGACGCGATGGCGTCGGCCCGCGACATCCGCGAGACCTTCGCCCGGATGGCCATGAACGACGCCGAGACCGTCGCCCTGATCGCCGGCGGCCACACCTTCGGCAAGACCCATGGCGCGGCCGACCCCAACCTCTACGTCGGCCCCGAGCCCGAGGGCGCCCCGCTCGAGGAGCAGGGCCTGGGCTGGCGCAGCACCTTCGGGACCGAGGCTCGCGACGCCATCACCAGCGGCCTGGAGGTCACCTGGACCTCCACGCCCCTCCAGTGGAGCAACAGCTACTTCGAGAACCTCTTCAAGTACGAATACGAGCTGTTCCTCAGCCCGGCCGGTGCGCAGCAGTGGCGCCCCGTCAACGGTGGTGGCGCCGGCACCGTCCCGGACCCCACCACCGGGGTGCTCGACCGGCAGCCGACCATGCTCACCACCGACCTGGCGCTCAAGGTTGACCCGGCGTACGAGCAGGTCTCCCGCCGCTTCTTGGAGAACCCCGACCAGTTCGCGGACGAGTTCGCCCGCGCCTGGTACAAGCTCACGCACCGCGACATGGGCCCGATCGCCCGCTACCTCGGGCCGCTCGTGCCGTCGGAGGAGCTCATCTGGCAGGACCCGGTGCCGGCCGCCACGACGACTCTCGGTGCTGACGAGATCGCCGGCCTCAAGGCTGCCGTGCTCGCCACCGACCTGACGGTCCCCCAGCTGGTCAAGACCGCCTGGGCCGCTGCGTCGTCGTACCGCAGCAGCGACAAGCGGGGCGGCGCCAACGGCGGACGCCTGCGCCTTTCGCCCCAGAGCGCCTGGGAGATCAACGAGCCAGACGGGCTCGCCACCGTCCTGCGCACCCTCGAGGGCGTGCGGGCGGCCTCCGGCACCTCGGTGTCGATGGCCGACCTGATCGTGCTCGCCGGCTGCGCCGGGGTCGAGAAGG
>JAYTHS010000062.1:0-1834 GCA_043732345.1 Frankiales bacterium
GGCGGTGCACCCGCCGGGACCCACTCCGCGCTACGGAGGCGAGATAAACCGTGAGAGAGATTTTCGCCGCTATTCTGGCGTGGGTCAGGAACGCGGTCATAGTCCCCGTCCGGCTGGCGAACTCGCCAGGTGCCACGATGGAGCGCTGGGCCCGTCCAGCGCGAAATGCCTGGAGGTCCCGTGAGCGACGTCGTCGCACGCAAGCACGTGGTAGTCGTGGGCTCCGGCTTCGGCGGGCTGTTCGCGGCCAAGGCCCTGCGTCGGGCGGACGTCGACGTCACCCTGGTGGCCAAGACCACCCACCACCTGTTCCAGCCGCTGCTCTACCAGGTCGCCACGGGGATCCTGTCCGAGGGCGAAATCGCGCCGGCCACCCGTGAGGTGCTGCGCCGGCAGAAGAACGCCGGGGTCCTGCTCGGCGACGTGACCGACATCGACCTGGCCACCCGCACCGTGACGAGCCAGCTGCTGGACCGGACCACGACCACGTCGTACGACGCGCTCGTCGTGGCGGCGGGAGCGGGCCAGTCGTACTTCGGCAACGACCACTTCGCGACGCACGCCCCGGGCATGAAGTCGATCGACGACGCGCTCGAGCTGCGGGGCCGCATCTTCGGGGCCTTCGAGCTCGCGGAGCTGGCCGACGACCCCGACGAGATCGACCGGCTGCTGACCTTCGTCGTGGTGGGCGCCGGCCCGACGGGGGTCGAGATGGCCGGCCAGATCACCGAGCTCGCCCGTCGTGCCCTGACCGGGGACTTCCGCCGCATCGACCCTCGCACGGCGCGGGTCGTGCTGCTGGACTTCGCCCCGGCCGTGCTGGTCTCGTTCGGCGAGGCACTGTCGGACAAGGCTGCCAAGCACCTGCGCGAGATCGGGGTCGAGGTGCAGCTGGGCACCAAGGTCGTCGACGTCGACCTGCACGGCGTCCTCGTCGAGGACACGCAGGGCAACCGCCGGCACATCCCGTCGTTCTGCAAGATCTGGGCCGCCGGGGTCGCCGCATCCCCGCTGGCGCGGCGGCTCGGGGAGCAGTGCGGTGCCGAGATCGACCGGTCCGGGCGGGTCCGCACGCTGCCCGACCTCACGCTGCCCGGCCACCCCGAGGTCTTCGTCGTGGGGGACATGGCGGCGATGGACCTGCCCGGTGTTGCGCAGGTCGCGATCCAGGGTGGAAGGCACGCCGCCAAGACGATCAGGACCGGGCGGCACGAGACGTTCAGTTACCACGACAAGGGCTCGATGGCGACGGTCAGCCGCTTCCACGCCGTTGCCAGCGTGGGCCCGCTGCGACTGTCGGGCTTCCTGGCCTGGCTGATGTGGCTCGCCGTCCACCTCGTCTACATCGTGGGCTTCAAGCACCGCCTCACGACCGTCCTGCACTGGGCCGTGAGCTTCCTCGGCCGCGGCCGGTCGGAGCGGGTCGCGACCGAGCAGCAGATCCTCGGGCGGCTCGCGCTGCAGCAGGTCAAGGGTGACTTCCGGTACGCCCAGACGGCCCTGACCTCAGAGACCGCTCAGACCACCCAGACCGCTCAGACCACCCGAACGGCCCTGCGCTCTGTGCGCTGAACGGCCGAAGGTGGTGGTGTGCCCCGCTCGGGGACCCCTCCCCACAGGAGATGTTCATGGCGCCTGAGGACGGCCGCTCCGGCGGCACCGGTCCGGGGGATGCTGGCCTCACCCTCGCCCCCGCTGCGGCCCCGCTCCTGCTGCTGCGCAGCGGAGTCCCGCTGACGCTGCTGCTGGACCTCGCCGACCCGGCGGGTCCGCGCTCGGAGCTTATCTACTCGCAGGAGCGGGACACCGAGACCGCCGTCTGGTGGGTCGCGCC
>JAYTHS010000063.1:0-1833 GCA_043732345.1 Frankiales bacterium
GCGCTGCTCATCGCGCTGGCCGTCGGTGGCAGCGGGCTCATCGTCACGCAGGCAGGACTGCAGGCGGTCTTCGTCATCGCCCTGCCGCGCACCCCGCACAGCGGGCTCAACCGTTGGCAGGACGCGCTGGTGGGTGGCGCCGTCGCCCTCGCGGTCGCCGCCGGGCTGCCCGACGACCCCTGGCGGGAGGCGCGTCGGCTGCGATCCACCTACGCCCTCGAGCTGGCGCGGGTCCTGCGCGACGCCGCCGCAGGGATCACCGCCGGTGACAGCGTGCGGACCCTGGCAGCCCTCGAGCGCGGGCGGGCCCTGGAGCCCGTGCTCACCCGGTGGCAGGACGCGCTCTTCACCGGCCGGGAGACGACCCGGATCTCTCCGCTGCGCACCGACCGCTCGCAGTTCTGGTCCGACACCCAGCGCCTCACGATCGGGATGAGCCGGGCCACCCGCAACCTGCGCGTGCTTGTACGACGGTCCGTGGCGGCCCTGCAGGACGGCCAGCCCCTGCCCACCTGCCTGCCGTCGCTGCTCGAGGAGCTGGCATCGGCCGTGGCCGCCGACGGTACCGACAGCATCGAGCCGCTGCTGGAGCTCGCCGGACGGCTGGACCCCGTGGTGCTGGGCGCCGGAACCCTGGCCGGCCAGGTCGTCGTCGGGCAGCTGCGGGTTGCTGTCGTCGACCTGCTGGAGGGCCTCGGGATCGAGCACGACCGGGCCCGCAACGCGCTGCCCGAGCTTGCCCGGTGATGACGTACGCCCTGCTGCTGCGGGCCGTCAACGTGGGCAGGAACAACCGGGTGGCCATGGCCGACCTGCGCGGCCTGCTCGAAGGGCTCGGGCACACCGACGTACAGACCGTGCTCAACAGCGGCAACGCCGTCTTCACCAGCCGCCGGTCGACAGGGCTGGTCGGCGAGGTCGAGGCGGGGCTGCGGGAGCTCGGCGTGGACGTGCGGGCCGCGGTGGTCACCTGCGACGACCTGCTCGTGATGGTCGAGCAGCTGCCGGCACGGGTCGCCGCCACGGCGTACCCGGTCGTGGGGGTGCTGCTGGGTGAGCCGACCGGGACGCCACCGGACTTCGCACCGGACGTCTGGGAGCTGGGGCCGGGGTGCGTGTGGCTCGGCTACGCGACCGACGTGCGCACCTCGCGGATGACGACGGCTCGCCTGGAGCGGTCGCTCGGGACCGGTGTCACGGCTCGGACCCCCGCCACCCTGCGCACGCTGCTCGCAGCCCGTCGATCCTGAGCGGGCCGAGTTCCTGAGCAGGCCTGGATCCTGAGCAGGCCTGGACCTCGACCGTCCTCGCCAGCCGTCACGCGCTTCCCGGTCACAGGGGGCACGTCGCCTGACCGTGCCGGGCGACAGGCTCAGGTCTCTTGGGTCACGAGCAGCGGGGAGACGGCAGGAGGCGGCGTCGGGAAGCCACCGCGACGGCCGTTCCGGTCAGCAAGAAGCCCTGCGACCGTGGAGATCGCGATCTCCACGGGGGTGTGCGAGCCGATGTCGAGTCCGATCGGCCGGTGGACCCGGGCGATGGTCCCCTCGTCGAGGCCACGGCTGCGCAGCGCCTCGACGTGCGGGGCGGTGTGTCGGGCGCTGCCCATGACACCGACCCAGCGGGTGGGGTGGCGCAGGACCTCGGCGAGCAGGTCGCCGAGCTCAGGACGTCCGTGGTCGCAGAAGACGACGTCTGTCCGGGCATCCAGCCCGGCGTTGTCCACGACGGTCGTGGTCGGCACCTGCGCGCCGTCCAGGTTGCCTGCGACGGGGTCCAGGAGAATCACGGGCCAGCCCAGCCGGGCCGCGAGCACACCGATCTCGTGGGCCA
>JAYTHS010000064.1:0-1817 GCA_043732345.1 Frankiales bacterium
TGACCTTGAGGACCTTGGTGCTGCGTAGCGCCTCGTTGATCGTCTTGAGCAGCGCCCGCTCGAAGCCGTTCTGGTGCGATCCGCCGTGCCCGGTGCGGACCACGTTGCAGAAGCTCTGGATCACGGTGTCGTACGACGTGCCCCAGCGCAGGGCGACGTCGACCTCGCAGGTCCGCTCGACGGTCGTGGTGACCAGGTGGCCCTGCTCGTCCAGGACCGGCACGGTCTCCCGGTAGCTGCCCGACCCGGTGATGTGGACCGGGTCGCAGACACCGCCGTCCGGCGCGAGGTGCTCGACGAAGTCGACCACCCCGCCGTCGAAGCGGAAGACCTCCTCCGGGTGCTGCGGGCCGCGGATCACCAGGGTCAGCCCGGGCACCAGGAAGGCGGTCTGGCGCAGCCGGTCGCGCACGGCGTTCAGGTCCGGGGTGGACCCCTTGGCGAACAGTGGTAGGTCCGGCCACCAGCGGATCGACGTACCGGTCTGCTTGGCGGGGGCCTTGCCGACGACCGACAGGCCCGGTCGGGGGGTGAAGGGGCCGCGGGGGCCGTCGCCGTCGAAGAACCCCGGGGCCCCCCGCTGGAAGCTCATCGTGTGTACCCGGCCGCCGCGGCGCACGACCGCGTCCAGGCGGGCCGAGAGGGCGTTGACGACAGACGCACCGACGCCGTGCAGGCCACCGGAGGTCTTGTAGCCCTCGCCGCCGAACTTGCCGCCCGCGTGCAGCTTGGTGAGGACCAGCTCGACGCCGGTCAAGCCGCTCTTGACGTTGATGTCGACGGGGATGCCGCGACCGTCGTCGTGGACCTCGATCGACCCGTCCTCGTGCAGCACGACCTCGATCCGGCCGCAGTGACCCGCCAGGGCCTCGTCGACGGCGTTGTCCACGATCTCGTAGACCAGGTGGGTCAGGCCCTTGGAGTCCGTCGAGCCGATGTACATCCCCGGTCGCTTGCGGACGGCCTCCAGGCCCTCCAGCACCGACAGGTCCTTGGCGGTGTAGCCGGGCGGAGTCGTCGACGGCTCGGCCGCGGCGCTGGTCACAGGGGTCCCTTCGGGGTGGTGCACGGAGTCTTCCATCCTCCCACGCAGCAGCCCCCGGACCGGGTGCGACACGATCACCCTGTGCGTGACCTGAGCCTGCTGCCCAAGGGCCACCTGCACCTGCACCTGACCGGCGGGATGCGCCCCGAGACCCTGGTCGATCTGGCGCGCGCGCAAGGCCGGACGCTGCCCGCGGGGCTGCTCGACCCCGGGTCGGTCGACCTGGACGCGACGGGCCTGCGCGGCTGGCTGCGCTTCCAGCGGCTGTACGACGTGGCCCGCACGGTGCTGGTCGGGCCGGCCGAGGTGCGGCGCGTGGTGCGGGAGATCGTCGAGGACCAGGTGGTGGCCGGGGCCGGCTGGCTCGAGCTCCAGGTCGACCCCTCGTCTTATGCCGCGCGGCTCGGCGGGCTGCAGCGCGCCGTCGAGGTGGTGCTCGACGCGATGGCCGGGGCCGGGGGCGAGCTCGGGGTCGGCACGGGCCTGGTCGTTGCCAGCAACCGGACCCGCAACGCCGCGGAGGCCGAGACGCACGCCCGTCTGGCCTCGCGCTTTGCCGGCCGCGGGGTCGTCGGCTTCGGGCTGTCCAACGACGAGACCCGGGGGGACACCCGCGACTTCGAGAAGGCCTTCCGGATCGCCCGCGGGGCAGGCCTGCTGGCGGTCCCGCATGCCGGAGAGCTGCGCGGCCCGGGCTCGGTGCGGCTGGCCGTGGAGCGGCTGGGCGCCACCCGGCTGGGCCACGGGGTGCGTGCCGTGGAGGAGCCCGAGC
>JAYTHS010000065.1:0-6307 GCA_043732345.1 Frankiales bacterium
GGGCACAGGGCTGGCCGACGCTGCGAGATGCCGAGTACCTCGCGGTGACGCGGCTGCAGGCCGACGCCCTGGTTACGGTCGACCCGGAGTTGGCCGCGAAGGCGGACGGCATCGTCCCGGTCGCACCGTGGAAGTCGCTGCTCGCTGCTGACTGAGCACGGGTGCTAGCGGGTGACCCCCGCGCGTGGTCGCGGGGCCCCCGCACCGAAAATCCCCTGCCCGTGCAGTCAACCTTCGGCCTTGTCGTGCCGATTCGGATGTCATGGGCCCAGCTTCCGCCGTGCCTGCCGTCGATCTCCCCGCGACAGACGCTGACTACGTCATGTGGCTGTCGCCGGCCGGCGACATCACGGCCATCAGCGAGACGGTGCGCTCGCTGCTGAGCGAGGAGTACCTGCGGATGCCCGTGGCGGAGCTGAGCAGGGCCGTCTTCGACGACGTCCAGCAGGCGGCGGTCGTGAGCGTGTGGGAGCGCGTGCTCACCACCGGCTCTGCTCGCATGACGCTTCAGCTCGGCCCGGCGATGTGGATAGACGTCTCCGCCAAGCACATGGTGGACACGCAGGGGCAGCCGATCCTGGTGGTGGCGCGCGACGTGACCGACGACGTCATGGCTCAGACCCTGCTGGCGGCCTCGGAGCGCCGCTGGCGCGTGGCGTTCGAGCACTCACCCATCGGTGGTGCGCTCACCGACGAGACGGGCCGCATCCTGGTTGCGAACGAGACGCTCGGGCGCATGCTCGGCACGCGCGACCACCAGTTGACCTACCGCGAGGTGACCGATCTCTTCGTCACGGACTCCGGCGGCTCGTGGGGGGACTTCTGGTCAAAGGTCCTGAGCCAGTCCGGCGAGAACGTCGTCGCCGACCGCATGCTCCGCACGTCGGACGGCTCGCAGCTCTGGGGCCGGGTCACGGCCGCGGCTCTGGGGACTGACCGGGTCGTACTGCAGGTCGAAAATATCACGAGCCGTCGTGAGGCCGAGTTGGAGCTGGCCAACCGCGCATTGCACGACGGGCTCACCGGTGCCCCCAACCGCTTCCTGACGAGGCAGTGGCTCGCCTCGGCCCTGGAGGACCACCCCGGCGGCCGCGTCGGCATCCTGTACTGCGACGTCGACCGCTTCAAGATCGTCAACGACAGTCTCGGCCACGCCGCCGGAGACGAGCTGCTCCTGCACGTCGCGGATCGTCTGCGGGGACCCCTCCGCCCGGAAGACCTCCTCGGTCGCGTCGGCGGCGACGAGTTCGTGATCGTCATCGAGGACGTCGACTCCGACGCGGACCTGGCGCGGGTCGCTCAGCGCCTCCTGGAGTCGCTCGACGAGCCCTTCAAGCTGGGTGGCCACCGGCACGCCGTGTCGATCTCGTTGGGAGGCGCCATCGGCACCTACCCGGACACCGCTGACGAGGTTCTGATCCGGGCGGACATGGCGCTCCTGCGGGCCAAGCGCCTCGGGCGCGCCCGCTACGTCCCTTTCGACCCCGGCATCGACCGTGTCGCCACCCGTGCGGACCTGCAGCTTGAGGACGACCTGCGGGTCTCCCTCGACGCGGACGAGCTGCGTGCCCACTACCAACCAATCGTCGACCTGGCAGATCTGTCTGTCGTCGGGCACGAGGCGCTGGTCCGCTGGGAGCACCCGTCGCACGGCCTGCTCAGCCCGGCCCGGTTCCTGGACCTGGCCGAGTCGAGCGGCCTGATCCGACCGCTCGGGTGGTGGATGCTCTCGCGCGCGTGCACCGACCTCACCTCACCCGGCGGCCTGCCGCCCGGTACCTGGGTCGCGGTCAACGCCTCTCCCTCACAGCTGACCCGCACCGGCGTCGCCGCAGACGTCACCCGCGCGCTCGACGCATCGGGGCTGCCACCAGGCAAGCTGCACCTGGAGGTCACGGAGACCGCCCTCATCACGGCCAGCGCCACGCTCGCCTCGGAGCTGCGCCAGCTCTCCGACCTCGGGGTAAAGATCGCACTCGACGACTTCGGTACGGGCTACTCGTCGCTCGCGCTGCTGCGGTCCTTCCCCGTCGACGTGGTCAAGATCGACATGAGCTTCGTCACCCCCCTGCTCACCGACCGCAGCGCCCGAGCGATCGTCAAGGCCGTGCTCGGTCTGAGCCAGGACCTCGGGATGACGACCGTTGCCGAGGGCATCGAGACCGAGGACCAGCTGGAGGTCCTTCGTGACATGGGATGCAGCCACGGGCAGGGCTTCCTGTTCGGTCGACCGGAACCCGTCGCCGTGCGAGCAGGGATCATGAGGCTCTCAGCGTGACCGCCCCGGAGACGAACGACTTCGCTGCCCAGGAGGTCATCCGTCCGGCTGCCGTCCTGTCCGAGGCCCACGCTCGGATGATCTTGAAGGGGCTTGCCGACGACGACGTCCACAACGGTGGTCACTGGTGGACGCGCGTGGGCACGTGGCGCCGCTACGGGTCACCGTGGGCCGAAGGGGCCGACGACCCCGGCCGGGCCGTGCACATCGGCACGATCAGCAGCGTCTACGACTCGCCTTCGCGCTACTGCGTGACGATCTTCCGTGCCTCCCTCACCGCCTACGGGCTGCGCCAGGGCTGGACGACGGACTCGCTGTGCAACGACGCCTTCCGGCACGCTGGCCTGACCCTCGACGACTGCCCACGGGCCACGCTCAGCCACCCACCGAAGCCCTACACCCACGACCATCGAGACCCGGGCCCACCCCGCTGACGTCCGGACCCCCACGTTGCCCGACCAGGTCGTTCGACCCGACTCCGACGAGACGAGGTCGAAGGCTGCTGGAACAGCGTCGTGGAGCCGGTGCCACGGTGACGGTCGAGACCCTGCCGACCATCAGCTGGAGCGTGAGGACGAGGACGGGACGGCGCTTGTCCCGCCGAGTGCGGGCTTGCCCACGTGGAGCAGTTGCTGCTGGTGACCTCGCCCGTATGGCAGGACCCGGAGCTCAGGTCGCGGGTGTGTCCAAGTGCCTGCCGTCGCGGGAGTCGGCGGACTGCTCGACCTCCAGCAGCGACTCCGACTCCCGCTCGGCCTCGAAGGCGAGCCGTCCGCCGTGTACGCCGAAGAGCCGCTTGCTCAGCACCAGGTAGAGCACGGCAGCGATGTTGACGAGCAGGGCGACCACGCGCAGCACTGTGACCTTGTGGGTGAGCTCGTAGACCTCGAGGGGCAGGAAGATCGATGTGCCGATCGCCGCGACGTACTCCCCCCAGCGCTTGAGGAGGAACAGGCCGACGCCCTCTAGGAGCTGCAGCGAGGCGTAGGCCAGCAGGGCAACGGCGATCAGGGTGAGGGTGTGGGGCCGGCTGGCAAGGACGTGGCGGAGCCGCTCCACCGTCGGGCTGGTGTCGAGGTCCAGGTTGAAGACGCGCGCGAGGGGCTGGGCGGCCGGCAGGGCCCGGTCGAAGGTCTGCCTGACCGACAGCTCGCTGCTCTTGAACCGGTACACGCCGTAGGCGAGCAGCAGCAGCAACAGGCCGCGGCCAAAGCGCTCCACGGCCAGCACCCGCAGGATCGTGGCGTCCTTGAGGGCCTTGCCGCGCAGGACCAGGGGGGCCGCGGTCGCAGGACCGGCCCCGTGCGGCTCGCCCACGACGAAGTCCGCGCAGCGCAGGCAGCGCCAGGCATCGCCCACCGCGGTAGTCACGTGCAGCCGCCCACGCAGGTCCGGCTCGTCGGGGGAGTACGTGACGTGCCCCTTGCGGGCGCATGCGCGCAGGCTCCAGTCCATGTTCCAACCCTAGGCCGCTCAGCCGCCGAGGTAGGACATCTCCGGACGGGGGAGGGAGGTAGCGCCCTCGCCCCGCAGCTGCGAGTAGCGGTCGTCGCGGGTGACCCAGCGACCGCCCACCGCGGCCAGCAGCTCGTCGTCGGTCGCACCGGACCGCAGCACGGCCCTCAGGTCGGTGCCGGAGGTCGCGAACAGGCACGTGTAAAGCTCGCCGATGGCGGTCAGCCTCGCCCGGGTGCAGGTCCCGCAGAACGGCTTGCTGACCGAGCTGATGACACCGAGCTCGCCGCCACCGTCGACGTACCGGAAGCGCTCGGCGACCTCACCGCCGGGCACCGGCTCGAGTGGGTGGACCGCGCCGACGCGGGCCAGGACCTCGGCGGCAGGGACGACCTCCGACAGCTCCCACCCGTTGGTCTCGCCAACGTCCATGTACTCGATCAGCCGCAGCAGATGGCCCCGGTCGCGGGCGTAGTCGACTAGCGGCAGCAGGTCGGCCTCGTTGGTCCCCCGCCGCAGCACGGTGTTGAGCTTGACCGGCAGCCCGGCGGCGGCGGCGGCGTCGATGCCGTCGAGCACCTGCTGCAGCGGGACCTTGGTGTCGCCCAGCACGGTGAAGACCTCCGGCCGCAGGCTGTCGAGGCTGACGGTGATCCGCGACAGGCCGGCCTCGCGCAGCGCCGCCGCGCGGGGCGCCAGCAGCGAGCCGTTGGTGGTGAGGGCGACGTCGTCGACGCCCGGCGTCGCGGCCGCCATCGCGACCAGCACCTCGAGGTCGCGGCGCAGCAGGGGCTCGCCCCCGGTCAGGCGCACCTTGGTGACACCGAGCTGGGCGAAGACGCGGACCAGCCGACCCAGCTCCTCGTACGTGAGCAGCTCCCGGCGCGGGAGGAAGGCGTGGTCGGTGCCAAACAACTCCCGTGGCATGCAGTAGGGACAGCGGAAGTTGCAGCGGTCCGTCACGGAGACCCGCAGATCGCGCAGCGGCCGTCGGAAGGCGTCACGCGCCGGGTTCGTCATCACGCGCCACGCTAGCGGCCCAGACTGTTGCCCGTCCGCCGGCTCACGCTGCCCCTGGGATGGCCGCCTGCCTGCCGCACGTCGACGACTTCGTCGAGGGACACAGCCTGGCTGCCCTCGAGCACCTCGCGGCGGTCGTCCCTGGCACGGTGAGAGGGTCTGCGTGTGCGTGACATCGCCTCAGGGCTCCGGGACCTGATCGCCACCGGGCGTCCCTTCAGCCTGGCCACGGTCGTGAGCATCCGTGGCAGCGCCCCGCGCCCAGCCGGCGCGGCCATGGCCGTCGATGCCGATGGGGAGGCGGTAGGAAGCGTCTCCGGGGGTTGCGTCGAAGGTGCGGTCTACGAGGCCGCCGCCGAGGTGCTGGCCGGCTCGCCTGCCACCCTGGAGACCTACGGCATCAGCGACGAGAATGCGTTCTCCGTCGGACTCACCTGCGGTGGCATCCTTGACGTGCTCGTGCAGCAGGTCGGACCGGTCGAGGTGGACCTGCTCACCCAGCTGCTCGACCTGCTGGAGCGCGAGCAACCCGTCGCGCTGGCCACCGTCACCGGCGGGCCCGCACCGCTGGGCGCGTGGCTCGTCGTCACCCCCGACGAGGCCCTCGGGTCGCTCGGCACCGAGGGGCTCGACGTTGCCGTCGTCGACGACGCCCGGGGCATGCTCGGCGTCGGGCAGACGGGCACCCGCCACTACGGCCCGCGCGGCGAGCGGCGCGCCGACGAGGTCGCGGTCTTCGTGCAGGCCTTCACCCCGCCGCCCCGGATGCTCGTCTTCGGGGCCACCGACTTTGCGGCCGCCGCGGCCCGCGCAGGGGTGTTCCTGGGCTACCGCGTCACCGTGTGCGACGCCCGACCGGTGTTCGCCACCGCCCGGCGGTTCCCCGAGGCGCACGAGGTCGTCTGCCGCTGGCCGCACGACTACCTGTCCGAGGCGGTCGCCGCCGGGGCCGTCGACCAGCGGACCGTGCTCACGGTCCTCACCCACGACCCGAAGTTCGACGTACCGCTGCTGGAGGTCGCGCTGCGCTCACCGGCCGGGTACGTCGGGGCCATGGGCAGCCGGCGCACCCACGACGACCGCCTTGGTCGCCTTCGTGAGGTGGGGCTCACCGAGCACGAGCTGTCCCGCCTGCGGTCCCCGATCGGGCTGGACCTGGGCGCCCGGACCCCGGAGGAGACGGCAGTCTCCATCGCCGCCGAGATCGTGCAGCACCGCTGGGGTGGGAGTGGCCGGCCGCTCGGCGAGACGTCCGGCGAGATCCACCGCGACGTGCCCCGGTGACCGCCACGACTGGCCCGCAGGGTCCCGTCACCGGGCCGCACGGTCCCGTCACCGCGCTGCAGGGTCCCGTCACGGCCGGGCTGCTGCTGGCCGCCGGCGCCGGCACCCGCTTCGGAGGCCCCAAGGCACTCGTCGCCTTCCACGGCCGCAGCCTGGTGGAGCGGGGCGTCGACCTGCTGCGCGCCGCCGGCTGCGACCCGGTCGTCGTCGTCGTCGGCGCGCAGGCCAATCGGGTCGCAGCCCTGGTGCCCGGCACCGTCATCGCCCCCG
>JAYTHS010000066.1:0-1813 GCA_043732345.1 Frankiales bacterium
ATCGTGCTCGAAGTCGTCTACACCGGAATCCTGGTGGCGGCCTTCCTCGTCATCGGGTGGTTCTCCTTCTACGTCGTCTACAAGCTCTACCAGGGCCAGCGCTGACGCCGGTGACGGTCCCGCCGCTGCACGAGCGCCTGGAGCACCTGGCCTTCCTGGTCGGCTCCTGGCACGGCCTCGGCGTCGTCGGCTACCCGACGATCACCGAGCAGCGGTACGAGCAGGAGGTCGACTTCACACACGACGGCCGCCCGTTCCTGTCGTACACGAGCCGCAGTTGGATCCTCGCCGAAGACGGCAGCCGGCTGCGCCCCGCGGCCAGCGAGACCGGCTACTGGCGGCCCGGCCAGAAGCCGCGCGACGTCGAGGTCCTGCTGGCGCACCCCACCGGCATCGTCGAGGTGTACGTCGGGGAGGTGGCCTTCCACAAGATCGAGCTGGTCACGGACGTCGTCGCCCGGACCGAGACCGCGAAGTCCGTGACGGGGCTCCGACGCCTGTACGGCCTGATCGAGGGTGACGGTCCCGAGCGCGACCTCGGTTACGCCGTCGACATGGCCGCCGTCGAGCAGCCAGTGACGAGCCACCTGTCCGCTCGACTCGTGAAGAGCTGACGGTGCTCCTCGCCCCGATGACAGAGTGCGCATCATGAAGGGCATCGTGCTGGCAGGTGGGACCGGGTCGCGGCTGTGGCCGATCACCAAGGCGGTGAGCAAGCAGCTGCTCCCGGTCTACGACAAGCCGATGATCCACTACCCCCTGTCGACGCTCATGATGGCCGGGATCCGCGAGATCGCGATCATCACGACCCCGCACGACCAGGAGGCCTTCGTCCGGCTGCTGGGGGACGGCTCGGCGCTGGGCTGCTCGTTCAGCTACCTGGTCCAGGACGCCCCGAACGGCCTGGCGGAGGCGTTCCTTCTGGGCCGCGACTTCGTCGGAGCCGACCGGGTGGCGCTGGTGCTCGGCGACAACATCTTCTACGGCCCCGGCTTCGGCAAGCAACTCAAGCGCTGGACGTCGGTCGACGGCGGCGCCGTCTTCGCCTACCACGTGGCCAACCCGTCGGAGTACGGCGTCGTGGAGTTCGGACCCGACGGGCGGGCCCTGTCGATCGAGGAGAAGCCCACCTCCCCGCGGTCGAGGTACGCCGTCGTGGGGCTGTACTTCTACGACAACGGCGTGCTGGACATCGCTGCCGCCGTCACCCCGTCGGCACGCGGTGAGCTGGAGATCACGGCCGTGAACAACGCCTACCTCGACCAGTGCAGGCTCGAGGTCGCGGTCATGGACCGGGGGACGGCCTGGCTCGACACCGGCACCGCCGGGTCGCTCATGCAGGCCGGCCACTTCGTGCAGGTCGTCGAGGAGCGCCAGGGCCTGAAGATCGGGTGCCTCGAGGAGATCGCCTGGCGCGAGGGCTACATCGACACCGAACAGCTGCAGGCGCTGGCCCAGCCGCTGCTCAAGAGCGGGTACGGCGAGTACCTGCTCAGCCTGCTGCCGACCTGACTCAAGCGGCCACGAGGGTGCTGCGCCCGTTGGCCTTGGCCTCGCAAACCGCGGCGTCGGCGGTTTGCGAGTCGGCTCTCCCGTAGCGGCACGATCCATGCACCACCGGGCCTGACCCGGACAGGGGGAACCCCCGGGCTTGTCCCTCTCGCACCCGGGGGTTGGACCGGCCGTGCGGGAGAGGCCGAGGGGACGAGTCTCGGCGCCCGGGGGAACTGGTGCCTGTCGTGGATTCGCCGTACGCCGTCCTGTGGCGTGCGGATCTCCGACGGAGTCCTTTCAGAACGGCGTCCTAGCGGAC
>JAYTHS010000067.1:0-1812 GCA_043732345.1 Frankiales bacterium
GGTCTCGTCGTACACGCCCAGCAGGACGACGTGGTCGCGCAGGACGTCGCCGCTCTGCTCGACGACGACCGTCGGACCCCAGACCCCCCGCAGCGTCGAGACGCCGGTCGTGGACAGCCAGGATGAGGCCCAGCCCGACAGGTCCCGGCCGCTGGAGGCCTCGACCGCACGCAGCAGGTCTGCCAGGTCGGTGTTGCCGTGGGCGTGCTCGGCCAGGTAGGCCCGCAGGCCGGCGAAGAAGGCGTCCTCGCCCACGAAGGCGACGAGCTGGCGCAGGACGGAGGCCCCCTTGGCGTAGGAGATCCCGTCGAAGTCGAGCAGGGCGGCCCGGCTGTCCGGGGCGTGACCGGCGACCGGATGGGTGGTCGGGAGCTGGTCGGCGCGGTAGCCGGAAGCCTTGCGCCCCAAGCAGAAGTCGACCCAGACGCCGTCCCAGGGCAGGGCCCGGTCGACGGTGTGGTGGCCCATCAGCTCCGCGAAGGACTCGTTGAGCCAGATCCCGTCCCACCAGCGCATCGTGACCAGGTTGCCGAACCACATGTGCGCCATCTCGTGCGCGATGACCTGGGCGCGCAACCGGCGCATCCCCTCGGTGGTGCGGGAGCGGAACACGAACAGCTCGTCGGTGAACGTGACCAGCCCTGGGTTCTCCATCGCGCCGGCGTTGAACTCCGGGCAGAAGACCTGGTCGTAGCTGTCGCCGAAGGCGTAGGGCGAACCGAAGACCTCCTCCTGGAAGTCCAGGCAGTCGCGCGTCACCGCGAACAGCTCATCCGCGTCCAGGTGCGGGGCGCTGGAGGCGCGGCACCAGAGCCCGAGCTCGATGCCGCGGTGATCCTGCGTGACGCCGTGCCACGGTCCCGAGATCAGGCTGACCATGTACGTCGACAGGGGAGCGGTCTGGGCGAAGACGTGCACCCCGTCGACCAGCTCGCCGCGGGTGTTCGAGCGGACGACCGCTCCGTCCGGCGCGGTCACCCGCAGCCGGTAGACGGCCTTGAGGT
This sequence comes from Frankiales bacterium, assembly GCA_043732345.1. Classification (GTDB taxonomy): domain Bacteria; phylum Actinomycetota; class Actinomycetes; order Mycobacteriales; family SCTD01; genus RYN-111. The sequence goes on from JAYTHS010000067.1 coordinate 1,005, forward strand.
CAGGCTGGTCGAAGCAGGCGAAGACCCGCTGGGCGTCATCCAGGAACGCCTGCATGTAGACGTAGGCGAGCCCGTCGGCAGGATCGACGAAGCGATGCAGCCCCTCACCGGTCCGGGTGTAGGCGCAGCGAGCCAGGACACGCACCTCGTGCCCGCCCCCGAGCCCGTCGAGGGCGATGCGGTTGCCGACAAGGGCGAGCGGGCGCCCGTCGAGGGTCGCTTCCAGCAGCTCGCCGTCAAGCTCCAGGAACGTGCTCGGCGCCGTCGCCTCGAAGCGCACGACCGTCTCGCTGCCGAAGTGGGTCGGGCCTTGCGTCAGGTCCACGGCCACGTCGTACGACGTGACGCTCAGCCCGGCAGCCCGGTCCCGGGCCTCCTCGCGCGTCAGGTTCCTCATGCAGCGAACCTACGACGGCACGCTCGCCGGCCCCACCCGCGGCCCGAGAACACCGGACCGGCGCGCGGGCCTTTGGGCAGCACGGCCGCGCTGGGCAGGATCAGTGGGTGACGATCTCCGCGAGCCGGTCGGCGACCTGCTGCGCCAGCGCCTCGGACGGGGCTTCGACCATGACCCGGACGAGGGGCTCGGTCCCGGACGGGCGCAGCAGGATCCGGCCCTGCCCGGCCAGCAGGCCCTCCTCCGCGGCCACGGCCGCGAGCACCTCTGGGGCGCTGGCCCGTGCCCGCTGGGCCCGGACGTTGACGAGCACCTGAGGCAGCAGCGTCACGGCTGCGGCCAGCTCGGCCAGCGGGCGCCCGGAGCGGGCCACCCGGTCCATGACCTGCAGGGCCGTGAGCAGCCCGTCAC
>JAYTHS010000068.1:0-1798 GCA_043732345.1 Frankiales bacterium
GTGCCCATCATGCCGCTGTCGCGCCAACGGCCAGGCCCGCCGAGGAAGCGGTGGTCGGTGACGCCGAGCGCCTCGCAGGCCACTGCAAGCTCCTCGATGCGGTGGGGACCCAGGGCGTCGTCCCGGTCGCTCGCCAGGTGGGCGAGCTCGGGGACGAGCACCTCGCCCTCCTCCCCCAGCGTGCAGGTGACGAGGGTGACCAGGGCCCCCTCGGCGGCGTATTTCGCCATGACCGCGCCGGTGCCGATCGTCTCGTCGTCGGGGTGGGCGTGGACCAGCAGCAACCGTCGGGGCGTGTCCAGGGCAGCGAGGTCGCCCGCGACCGACGCCTCGACCGCGGCCTCCGCGTCGGCCAGCACGGCCTGCTCGGGGGTGAGCCCCAGCCGCTCGCCCAGCTCGGGCGACAGCGGCTCGGGCGCGATCGTGGACTCCGTCATGCCTTAAGCCTAGGGCCGGGCCCGACACCTCGCGTGGCACGCTGCCGCGGTGAGCATCACCGAGCAGGTCAGCCGAGTCACGCGGACCGGGCTGCTCGTCGTGGCGGACCTCGACGCCGTAGACGCGGCCCGGGTTGGGTTTGCCCGGTTGTGGCCGGCGCCGGACGGGTGAGCACGGACCGGGAACGGACTGCTCGGGGCGCGCTGCCGGTCGCCGTACCGCCGTTCCCCGTGACGGCGACGCACGTCGTCCTGCCCGCCCCCCGGCCGCTGGGCGACGCCCCGCACGTCGTCCTGGACGACGCCTGGCCGGCAGCCCTGCACCGCCGGCTCGAGCGGCTCACAACCGACCGGGACGGCGTCGTGGTGGTCGAGCCGGGCGGTCCGCGGCCGGGGCTGGACGACGCCCTGCGCCGGGCCTGGAACCTGCTGCCCGTCCCGCGCGAAGGGACCATCGTCCAGCTGCCGCACCTGGCGAGCGAGGTCGACCTTGTGGCACGGCGGGCACGGGCCACCGGACCCGAGGTGGACGGGCAGGCTGCCCTGCTGCTGCTGCCCGCGAGCGACCTGCTGCTCGTGGGGTGGTTGCTGGCCTGCGCGGACGACCTGGTGGTCCTGCGCCGTACCGGCCCGTCGGCCGTCGCGGCCGAGCTGCTGGGCGTGACCTTCCCGAGCGGGTGGTCCCCCCGGCACCGCGCGGGGGCGTCGCTGCTGGAGCTGCACGCGCCGGTCGCCGACGGGGAGCGGCTGCGCCGGGCGACACCCGCGCTGTCGGAGATGCTGCTGACCAAGGGCCCGCACGTGCAGCACGTGTGGGGGCTATCCAGCACGGGCCGGCTCGACGACGACCCGTCGGCGTCCGTCCCCGGGCCACTGACCGGCCGCTGGTGGCTGCGGGTCGAGCGGCAGACGACGGTGCCGCTCGGCGACCGGGCGCTGTTCACCATCCGGCCGTGGCTCACCCCGCTGTCGGACCTGTCCCCGGCGCAGCGCCGCACCCTGGACGCGGCTCTGGCCTCGATGTCCCCCGAGAACCGGGCCTACAAGGGCGTTCCCGCCGGTGGCCTGCCGCGCGGGGTCAGTTGAGCGACGGGTCCGCCGGGTAGCTCGCCGCGAGGGCCAGCGGCAGGCCCTGCCGCTGCAGGACCTGCCGCCAGAGCCGCTGCGGCTCGGTGCTGAAGCAGTCCCCCGGCAGGGCGTCGAGCACCCACCAGCCGCCCTGCTCCACCTCGGCCTCGAGCTGCCCCACCGACCAGCCGGCGTAGCCCGCGAAGACCCGCACCTCCTGCACGGCGTCCGCCGCCTCGAGGTCCAGGTCCAGCGTGGCCAGCCAGGGAACCCCCTCGACCACGACGTACGAC
>JAYTHS010000069.1:0-1798 GCA_043732345.1 Frankiales bacterium
GACGGCCCCAGGCCCAGCCCGGTCAGCAGCAGCGGCAGCAGGGCCTGCCCGGGCGTGTGGGCAAGGACCGTCCCGGTCGTGCCAATGGCCTGCAGGACCAGACAGGTCCGCAGCACCGTGCGCGGGCCGACCCGGTCCACCAGGCTGCCGCTGAAGGGGACGGCGGCGAGCCCGACGACGCCAGGCAGGGCCAGCAGCAGCCCCACCGTGGGCAGCGGGATGCCCCGGACCTCGTGGAGCAGAATGAGTGTGAACGGCAGGGTCAGCCCCGTCCCGAAGCGGGAGATGCTGATCGCGACCAGGTAGCGGCGGACCACGGCGCTCAGCCGGGGTGGGCGGGGTCGGGTCACCCCACCAGTGTCAGGGACGGGGCCGGCGTGTTGCGCCCGTCACGTCCGCAGCGATCCGGAGACCTCGACCCACCGGGACAGTGCCACCTCGGCCGCCCCCGAGTCCAGGGCCTCCGTCGCCGCCACCAGGCCGTCCCTGAGCCGGTCGACCAGCGCTTTGGGCGAGGCGTGGTACGCCGCCAGGGCGGCTGCGGCGTTGAGCAGCACTGCGTCGCGGACGGGACCGGGACGCCCGGTAAGCAGCTCCCGGGTCGCGGCGGCGTTGACGGTGGCGTCGCCACCCCGCAGGTCCGCCAGCGAGGCCCGGGCGATCCCAAGCTCGGCGGGGTCGAAGACCTCGCAGGCGACCTCACCACCGGCCACGACCCAGACCGTCGAGCTGCCGGTGGTGGTCAGCTCATCCAGGCCGTCATCGCCGCGGAAGACCAGCGCGTCGGTCCCCCTCGCGGCGAGCACCCCGGCCACGACGGGGGCGAGCCGGGCATCGGAGACCCCGACGGCCTGGGCGGCCGGGCGGGTCGGGTTAGTCAGGGGGCCGAGGACGTTGAAGACGGTCCCGACGCCGAGGTCGCGCCGGGCTGCGGCGGCGTGCCGCATGCCGGGGTGGAAGACCGGGGCGAAGCAGAACGCGATGCCCGCCCGCTCGACGCACGGCCCGATCCGGTCGGCTGGCAGGTCCACGACCACGCCGAGCGCCTCGAGCAGGTCCGCCGAGCCGCAGGCCGAGGAGGCGGCGCGGTTGCCGTGCTTGGCCACCGGGACGCCAGCACCGGCGACGACCAGGGCGGCCATGGTGCTGATGTTGACGGTGTGGGAGCGGTCCCCGCCGGTCCCGCAGGTGTCGACCAGCCGGCCGCGCACCGCGACCGGGGCCGCCTCGTCGAGCATCACATCGACCAGGCCCGCGACCTCCTGCGGCGTCTCCCCCTTGGCGCGCAGGGCCACGACGAACCCGGCCACCTGAGCCGGGCTCGCATCGCCGCGCATCACCTCGCGCATCGCCCAGGTGGTGTCCTCGCGGGACAGCGCGGTGCCTGACAGCAGCGTGCTCAGCAGCGACGCCCAGGTGGGCTGCGGGGCGGGCGGCACCTACCCGGCCTGGCGGCGCACGGGTAGGGCGGACTCCCGGTCGCGCAGCAGGCGGGCGACAGTGGCCACCAGCTCCACGGGTTCGGTCGGATGGGCCAGGACGGCGTCGGCGAGCGACCACTGGGCGAGCCAGACGTCCGAGGTGCGGCCGATGAGCACCAGCGTCGGCGGCGCGTCCTGGATCTCGTCCTTGAACTGCTTGGCCAGGCCCATCCCGCCCGTCGGCTGGGCCTCACCGTCGAGGACCAGCAGGTCGATGCCCCCCGCGTCGACGGCGGTGCGGACCTCCAGGCCGGTCGCGCACTCGACCCACTCGACGCGCCCCAGGTCAGAGGCCGGGCGGCGCCCGACGGCGGTCC
>JAYTHS010000070.1:0-1798 GCA_043732345.1 Frankiales bacterium
GGTGGGGGTCAGCTGAAGCGGCGCCGTACCGCACACGCCGCCGAGCACCGTGGGGAGCACCATCCGGAAGGCGGCGCCCCGTCCGGGCTCGCCCCAGACCTGCAGGGTCCCCCCGTGCAGCCGGACGTCCTCGAGGGCGATGGCCAGCCCCAACCCGGTGCCACCGCTGGTGCGGGCCCGCGACGGGTCGCCCCGCCAGAACCGCGTGAAGACCCGGGTGACGTCCTCGGGACGAAGCCCCACGCCGTGGTCCCGCACCAGCACCGCGACGCACGTCTCGGCGACCGCGACGGTGACATCGACCGGGCGTCCCTCACCGTGTTCGACGGCGTTGACGACCAGGTTGCGGACGACGCGCTCGACCCGGACGCGGTCAACCTCAGCGAGGACGGGTCCGGTGACGTGCAGGGACACCACGCTGCCCTTGCGCTCGGCCAGCGCCCGGGTCGACACCAGCACCCGGTGCACCAGCGGGACCAGGTCGGTCTGCTCGGCCTCCAGCGAGGCGGCTCCGGCGTCGTATCGGGAGATCTCAAGCAGCTCACCGAGCAGCTCCTCGAAGCGACCGAGCTCGGCCTGCAGCAGCTCGGCGCTGCGGGCCGCTGCAGGCGGGAAGTCGGGGCGGGCGTCGTGCAGCACGTCAGCCGCCATGCGCACGGTGGTCAGCGGGGTGCGCAGCTCGTGGGACACGTCCGACACGAAGCGCTGCTGCACCCGGGAGAGGTCCTCGAGCTGCCGGATCTGGCTCTGCAGCGCCACCGCCATGGAGTTGAAGGTGGTGGCCAGCCGGGCGATCTCGTCCTGCCCGTGCACCGCCATGCGCTCCTCGAGCCGTCCCGCAGCCAGCCGCTCGGCGGTGCGGGCGGCCATCCGGACGGGCAGCACGACCTGCCGGGTGACAAGGCCGGCGATGAGCACGAGCAGCAGGACCAGCAGCAGCCCTGCGATCTCCGACGTGCGCCGGACCAGCCCGAGGGTCTGCGCCTCTGCATCGAGGGGGAACAGCAGGTAGAGCCGGTACGGCCCCAGGGCCGTCGCCAGGGTCGACCCGACCACCAGCCGGTCCCCGCTGCGTCGGCGGTCGAAGACGTAGGACGTGCCGTCGTGCCGGTCGACCCGCCGGGCCAGCTCGCCGGGGACGTCGGCCGGGGTCGTCCCGGCGCTGGCGAAGGCCTTGCTGTCCCCGCTCGCGCTAGCGAGCAGGACGGCGTACTGCCCGCCGTTGGCGCCCCGGTCGGCCAGCGCCTGGGCGACCGCCTGAAGCCGGTACTCCAGCAGTCCCGTCCGGACCTGACCGCCCGCCGCCTGCGCCTGGACCTGGGCCAGCCCGACCTGGGCCTCGGACAGGGCGGTGCTGGTCTTGGCCGCGACGAGGCCGCGGCCGATCTGGCCGAGCAGCAGCATGGCGAGCAGCAGCACGACGACCGCGCTGGCGACGAGCGTCGTGACGACGACCCGCGTCTGAAGGGACCGGCGCCAGCGGTCGGTGACCCGTGACCACGCGTTCGCGGTCCGGGCCTGCAAGCGAGCCGGGCTCAGCTGGGACCCGCCTTGTAACCGACACCCCGGACCGTCAGGACGACCTGCGGGGTCTCCGGGTCGCGCTCGACCTTGGCCCGGAGCCGCTGGACGTGCACGTTGACCAGCCGGGTGTCCGCGGCGTGCCGGTAGCCCCACACCTGCTCGAGCAGGACCTCCCGGGTGAAGACCGTACGGGGGCGGCGGGCCAGGGCCAGCAGCAGGTCGAACTCCAGCGGGGTCAGCGGGATAGGTCGCCCGGCGCGCACCACCGAGTGCC
>JAYTHS010000071.1:0-1796 GCA_043732345.1 Frankiales bacterium
GTGATGCCGAGCAGCAGCAGGTCGACCGTCGCCATGGCGACCAGCGCCCCGACCGCGATGACGAGACCGGAGACGACGTCGACCAGGCCGGACGTCACGACGGTGCGCAGCAGGGTCGTGTCGGCGCCGACCCGGGAGATGAGGTCACCGGTCCGGCGGCGGTCGAGCTCGGTGATCGGCAGTCGAAGCAGCCGGCGCACCAGCTGCACCCGGGTGTCCAGGACGACGGCCTCACCGGTGCGCTGCAGCAGGTAGCTCTGCAGGCCGGACAGGACGGCCGCCACGACTAGCGCCGTGACGAGCAGGGTGACGGCAGCACCCCGCGGGTGGGCCTGCTGGATGTCACCGATGACCCGCCGCACCAGCAGGGGCTGGGCCAGGGCTGCGGCGGCGTTGAGGAGTGCCAGCCCCCCAGCGGCGGCGAGCCCGCGGCGGTGCGGTCGGAGCAGTCGGCCCAGGCTTCCAAGCCCGGCCCGGTCGGGCGGGCTCGGCTCGGGGTCGGTCACCCGGCCATCCTGCTGGTTCCCTGCCGGGTGGGCCTGTTGGCGCGGCGCGGCGCGGCGGGTGGGCCTGTCGGCGGGGCGTGGCGGGTGGACCTGCCGGCGGGGCGCGGCATGTGGACCTGCCGGCGGGGCGCGGCGGGTGGGCCTGCCGGTGCGGCGCGGCGCGTGGGCCTTCCGGTGCGGCGCCCGTTGACCCGGATGGGTGAACCAGTGGGGCAGCCGGGCTGCCGAGGTACTGATGGACGGTCCCGTCACCCAGCCGCCGCCCCATCCTGCCTGAGGACTCCTTGACCGTGCCCGCTGTCGCATCCGCCCCCGTGGCGCCTGCCTGCCCGCGGGATGAGGCCCGGGCGGCTCGTCGCAGCCGACTGGCCGGGTCGGCGCTCGCGGTGGTCCTGCTGGCGGTGAGCGTCTTCGCGGTCTGGTCGTCGCAGGTCACCAGTCAGGCCTCGGTCCGAGCGGTCCACGCGAGCCGGCTGTCTGACGACTACGCCGTAGCGGCCACCGCCGTGGGGGCGCAGGAGTCTCTCGAGCGCAAGTACCGCCTCGAGCCCGGCCCCGACGTCCGAGCCCGGTACGACGGGGCGGCGGCCACCTTCACCGCTGCCCTCGTGAGGGTCAGTCGGGATGGCACGGCCGGCGACCGTCGGCTCGTCGACACGGCTCTGACTCACCACAGGGCCTACCTGGCGGCGACGACCCTGCTGTTCGCAGCGGTAGACCGCCGTGACGAGAAGGCCGTGCTGCGCGCCGACCGCGCCAGCGAGTCGCCGTTCACGGTGGTTCAGAGCACTGTCCTGGGTTCCGCCGAGCTGCAGCGCCGGGCAGCGCTGGCACAGCTGGCCAGGCTGCAGCGGCTCGAGGACACCACCCGGACCCTCACGCCCCTCGTCTTCCTGGCCGGGCTCGGCCTCGCGGCGCTGCTCGCATCGGTGACCCGGGGGCACCGGCAGCAGCTGGCCTCGCAGCGGAGCCGGGCCCTGCACGACTCGCTCCACGACGCCCTGACCGGCCTGCCCAACCGGACGCTGCTCGCCGAGCGCTTCGCCCGGGCCCTGCAGGACGACGCGCAGGCCGGCACCTCGACCTGTCTGCTGCTCATCGACCTGGACCGCTTCAAGGACGTCAACGACACCTTCGGTCACCACTACGGCGACGCGCTGCTCCAGCAGGTCGGACCCCGCCTGTCCGCTGCCCTGCGGGCGGGGGACACGGTTGCTCGCCTCGGTGGCGACGAGTTCGCCGTACTGCTGCAGGACGTCGCGTCCGTCCCGGACGCGCTCGTCGTGGCCC
>JAYTHS010000072.1:0-6250 GCA_043732345.1 Frankiales bacterium
CCGCATTTTGAGGGCACATGTGGTGTGCCCAGGGCACCCCGACCTCACGATGTTGTGGTCCGGTGACCTCCAATCCGATTTCGGACCCACGCTCCTAGGGACGAACGGGGACACCCCCGCGAGGGACGGCTGCAGCTCCGACGCCACGGCGGTCAGGCGCTGCAGCCGTCACCGTTTCCGCGGTCACCGTTTCCGGGTCACCGTTTCCGGGGGTCGCCAGGCCTTGCGTCCTCGCTGTGCCGTCAGTGCTCCGGCTGGTCGTCGAAGACGAGCTCGACGGTCCGCCGCGGCATGAGGGCGATCGCGACGGCGACGCCGACCGAGGCCACGGCGAGCGCGAGGAAGACGTGGTGCGAGGCGTCGTACAGGCTGGTGCGGACGAAGTCGGCGACGGGCCCCGGGTGCCGCAGCGCCTCGGTCGTGCCGTCCACCCCGGAGGGCAGGGCCCTTCGCAGCCCCGAGGGCGCCGAGGCGTAGCGGTGGACCAGCGTGGCGTTGGCAATGGCCCCGAAGATCGCCGCACCGACGGCGGAGCCCATCGCCCGGCAGAACATGTTGGTGCCGGTGACCACGCCTCGGCGGTCCCACCCGACGACGGACTGGATCGCCACGACGGTCGGGGAGGAGCTCAGCCCGAGGCCGATCCCGGTCACGAACATCGTCCCGGCCACCATGAGCACCGAGGCGCCCCGGGGGAGCAGAGCAGTGAGCACCGAGCCGGTGACGGCGACCGCGATCCCGATCAGCGCGGTGTCTCGGAACCCGATGCGCATGTACACCCGACCCGACAGGGCCGCCGCGATCGGCCACCCGATCGTGAGGGCCCCCACCGCGAAGCCGGCGGTGATGGCCCCGGTGCCCAGGACGCCTTGGACGAAGGTCGGCACGTACGACGACAGCCCGATCAGCAGGGCGCCCACGCCGAGCGAGGCCAGGTTGCCACCGACCAACGTGCGCCGGCGGAACACCCACAGCGGCAAGATGGGCTCGACCGCCTTCTGCTCGACCCTGAGGAAGGCGACCAGGGCGGCTGCGGCGCCACCGAGCACGGCCGCGCTCGTCGGCGAGCGCCAGGCCCACGCCGTACCGCCCTCGAGCAACCCCAGGATGAGCAGCGAGCAGCCGACGGTCAGCAGCGACGCCCCGAGGTAGTCGATGGTGTGCGACCGCTTCTCGACCTTCTCGGTGAAGTGCCTGGACAGGGCCCGCAGCGCGAGGGCGCCGAGCGGCAGGTTGACGAAGAAGATCCAGCGCCACGACAGGTACTCGCTGAACAGCCCGCCCATGACCGGTCCGAGGACGGAGGCGGCCCCCCAGACACTGGCCACGTAGCCCTGGACCCGTGAGCGCTCCTCGACCGAGTAGAGGTCGCCGATGATCGTCAGCCCGATGGGCTGGACGGCCCCGGCCCCGATGCCCTGGATGGCCCGGGCCGCGATGAGGGCCGGCATGGACCACGCGAGGCCGCACAGCACCGAGCCGGCGAGAAAGACCGCGACACCGAAGAACATGACCGGCTTGCGGCCGAGGACGTCGGCCAGCTTGCCGTAGATCGGGACGGTGACGGCCTGCGTGAGCAGGTACACGCTGAACAGCCAGGGGAACTGGCTGAAACCGCCGAGGTCGCTGACGATGCTGGGCACCGCTGTCGCGATGACGGTGCTGTCGAGCGCGATCAGCGCGGTGGTGAGCATGATCGCGCCCAGCACGGGGCCCCGCTCGGAGCGCAGGCCCACGGCGGACCGGGTCGGCGGGGTGGTCAGCGCGGTCACGGCGGCGGCTCCAGGGCAGGCAGGTGCGTGCACAGGACAACCGTCTGGCGCCGGTGCTGTTCCCACCCGGCGATGCCCACCTGGTGGACCGGCGGTGCCCGCGGAGGGACTCGAACCCCCAACCACTCGGGTAGAAACCGAGAGCTCTATCCGTTGAGCTACGCAGGCCGGTGTCCAGTGTGGCACCGGTCGGTGCCTCGGCTCCCGAAGTGCCCGGCAGCTGGAGATCCCGGCAGCCGGGTGCCCGGTAGCTGAAGTGCCCGGCAGCCGGTGCGGCCGACGTGCGCCGGGGCGTCCACAGGCGAGCCGGTCGTCCACAGCCCGGTCCGGGTCGTGGCGGGCGACCGGCACGGCCGCGCAGCCTGGTCCTGCCCGGCCGACGGTGCCGGTCGACCTTGGAGGATCCCCGTGCACGAGCCCCAGATCAGCTTCACCGGCAACCTCGCCCAGACCCCGACGCTGCGCAGCGTGGCCGGCGGGATGCCCGTCGCGTCGTTCCGGGTCGCCTGCACCCCCCGGCGCAAGGCACGATGTGGTTCGGGGTGACCTGCTGGCGCAGCGTCGCCGAGAACGCCGCGGCTTCGCTGAGCAAGGGTGACCGCGTCGTCGTGCACGGGCGCCTGGCCCAGCACGCGTGGACCGGGGACGACGGCGCCGAGCGCACCACGCTCGAGGTGAACGCCACGTCGGTCGATGTCGACCTGGCGCGCGGAAAGGCGACGATCGAGCGGCCGGTGCGGGCCGGCTCGGCGGCCAACGAGAGCTGGGTGGGCGACCACATGTCCCGGACGACCGGTGAGCTCGCGGACGCTCCGTTCCCGGGCAGCGTTCCGCTCCGCGACGACGCGCCGGTGCCCGTCGTCGAGGAGCGGGCCGCGTGACGGGCAGGGCCCGGGTCCTGCCCGCATCCGGGCCCGACTGGGCGGGAGAGCTGACAACTAGGCTGCCGCCATGGCTGAGTTCGTCTACCAGATGCAGAAGGTCCGCAAGGCTGTCGGGGACAAGGTGATCCTGGATGACGTCACGCTGGCCTTCTACCCGGGCGCCAAGATCGGGGTTGTCGGGCCCAACGGCGCAGGTAAGTCCACGGTCCTGAAGATGATGGCGGGACTCGACCAGCCCTCCAACGGCGACGCCAAACTCAGCCCCGGCTTCAGCGTCGGCATCCTCATGCAGGAGCCGCTGCTGGACGAGTCCAAGACGGTCAAGGAGAACGTCGAGGACGGCATCCGCGAGCTCATGGACGCGATCGGGGAGTACAACGCGCTCAACGAAAAGATGGGCGAGCCCGACGCCGACTTTGACGCCATCATGGCGGCCCAGGAGCCGCTGTTCGCGCTCATCGACGCCAAGAACGGCTGGGAGGTCGACAACCTCATCGACCAGGCGATGGACGCGCTGCGCTGCCCGCCGCCGGACGAGGCGGTCGGGCACCTGTCCGGGGGCGAGAAGCGCCGGGTCGCCCTGTGCAAGCTGTTGCTCGAGGCCCCCGACCTGCTGCTGCTCGACGAGCCCACCAACCACCTCGACGCGGAGTCCGTCGACTGGCTCGAGAAGCACCTGTCCCGCTATCCCGGCGCCGTGCTGGCCGTGACCCACGACCGGTACTTCCTGGACAACGTCGCCGAGTGGATCCTGGAGCTGGACCGCGGCCGGGCCTACCCGTATGAGGGCAACTACTCGACGTACCTGGAGAAGAAGCAGCAGCGCCTCGAGGTGCAGGGCAAGAAGGATGCGAAGCTCTCCAGGCGCCTCAAGGACGAGCTCGAGTGGGTCCGCCAGAACGCCAAGGGCCGGCAGACCAAGAGCAAGAGCCGGCTGGCGCGGTACGAGGAGATGGCCGCAGAGGCCGAGAAGACCAAGAAGCTGGACTTCGAGGAGATCCAAATCCCCTCCGGGCCGCGGCTGGGCTCCATCGTCATCGACGCGAAGGCGCTGACCAAAGGCTTTGGTGACCGGGTCCTCATCGGCGACCTGTCGTTCACGATGCCGCGCGGGGGCATCGTCGGCATCATCGGGCCGAACGGCGTAGGCAAGACCACCCTGTTCAAGACCATCGTGGGTCTCGAGCATGCCGACGCCGGCGAGGTCAAGGTTGGCGAGACCGTCAAGCTCTCCTACGTCGACCAGAACCGCGAGAACCTCGACTCGACTAAGACCGTCTGGGAGACCGTCTCGGAGGGGCTGGACTACATCCAGGTCGGCCATCAGGAGATGCCGTCGCGGGCGTACATCGGCGCCTTCGGGTTCAAGGGTCCCGACCAGCAGAAGCCCACCGGTGTGCTCTCGGGTGGGGAGCGCAACCGCCTGAACCTCGCGCTGACGCTCAAGGAGGGGGGCAACGTCCTGCTCCTCGACGAGCCCACCAACGACCTTGATGTCGAGACCCTGGGCTCGCTGGAGAACGCCCTGCTGGAGTTCCCCGGCTGCGCGGTGGTCATCAGCCACGACCGGTGGTTCCTGGACCGGGTAGCCACCCACATCCTGGCGTGGGAGGGCGACGACGAGGACTCCTCGAAGTGGTACTGGTTCGAGGGGAACTTCGAGTCGTACGAGAAGAACAAGCTCGAACGGCTCGGCCAGGACGCGGCCCGCCCGCACCGGGTCACCTACCGCAAGCTCACTCGCGACGACTGATCGGCGGCTGGCAGGTCACGCCGGCAGGGTCACGCCGGCATGGCCGGGTCCACCGGTCCCTCGTCCTGTCGCTCGATGCCCCTGCGGAGCGGAGGACGGCGACCCGCTGACGCTCGCCAGTGGGCTGGTCGACCAGTCGGCGCTGCAGCCGTTGGACGTTCTGGAGCAGCGGGAGCGGGCGACGTACGTCCGCGACGCGCTCGCCTGCCTGCCTGAGCGGCTCAAGGAGGTCGTCGTCGGGTACTTCCTGGACGGCGAGAGCAGCGCGGACCTCGCGGGGGCCGGCTCGGGGTCACCGAGTCCCGCGTCTCCCAGATGCGCACCGAGGCGCTCAAGCTCATGCGCGCCGGCCTCGGGGCGCAGTACGCCGAGATGCCGCCGGCAGCGGTCAGCGACACCGGCCGCGCTGCCGACCGGCAGGCTGCTGCCTACGCCGCCGAGCTGGCCGCCCGCTCGACGTACACCGCGCGACTGTCCCGCGTCCCGGCAGCTCGCAGCTCCCTGGACGGCCTCGCCGAGGTTCGGGCTGCCGGCTGAACGGGGTCGGCGCCTGTAGGTTGGCGTCGTGGAAGAGCAGACGACCCCGCTGACCGAGCCCGCGTCCGTCGCCCCGCAGCGGGAGCACTCCGGCTCGTTCTTCCGGGAGCTGCCGTTCCTGGTGGTCGTGGCGTTCGGGCTCGCGCTGCTCATCAAGTTCTTCCTAGTGCAGGCGTTCTACATCCCGTCCGGGTCGATGGAGCACACCCTGAACGTCCAGGACCGGGTGCTCGTGAACAAAGTCGTGTACGACTTCCGCGGCCCGCACCGCGGCGAGATCGTCGTCTTCAACGGCCTGGACAACTTCGACGAGGGCATCGTCATCGTCCCGCCGAGCAACGGCCTGCAAAAGGTCCTGCGGAAGGTCAGCAGCGTTCTGGGACTCGGCTCGCCCAGCGAGAAGGACTACATCAAGCGGGTCATCGGCCTGCCGGGCGACCGGGTGATGTGCTGCGACACCGCCGGGCGCGTCGTGGTCACGCCGGCCGGGGACGGCTCCACCCTGCACCTCGACGAGCCGTACGTCTTCGAGAACGACACCACGGACAACCGCTTCTTCTGCGACGCGGGGCAGGGTCGGTCGACGTGTCCGGTCGGTGCCAGAGGGTTGCTCGTCCCGGCCGGACGGTTGTGGGTCATGGGTGACCACCGCAGCAACTCCTACGACTCCCGCGGGCACATCACGGACAGCCACCGGGGGACCGTTCCGGAGGACAAGGTCGTCGGCAAGGCCTTCGTGACGGTCTACCCGCTGAACCGGGCCGGACTGCTGCACGTCCCGGCGACCTTCGCCGCCCTGGCGGTCCCGGTCGGGACGTACGGCGCCGGGCTGGTCGGTGCGCTTCCGCTGGCGCTGCTGCGCCGCCGCCGAACCCGCTGAGGTCACTCCCCCTGCGGGGTTCGGGCGCCGACCAGGCTCCGCGCGACCGGGAGCAGGAACCGCTCCACGGCGACCAAGCCGGCCGCCTTGATGCTGCTCGGCCGCTGCCGGGATCCCGATGCTGCCCTGGAACAGCTGCAGGGCGACGACCGCGACGGCGAGCAGGCCGAGCAGCGCGAGGACGGGGAGTGGACGCGAAACACGTCACCCTCCCAGGTGTGACCGCACACCGAGTGTGAGACCGATGACGAACGAGATCAGCCGGTCGGTGGCGGAGGCCGCGATGGGCAGCAGCGAGATGGCCGCCAACATCACCGGGGTCGCACCCGCGGCCCCGCAGATCCGCCGGCTCGGTGACCAGCGCGCTCGAGGGGGACCCCGAACCAGTGGGGGACGACGACGTCAGCTTCCTGCGTGAGCCGTC
>JAYTHS010000073.1:0-1794 GCA_043732345.1 Frankiales bacterium
TGGGCGGGTAGGCCGCCGCAGACGACCAGGCCGGCTCTTTCGATGAAGCCCTTGGCCTTGTCGCGGTCCTCGACGTTGCGCAAAGCGCGCAGGTCGGCCATCGAGTGCGTGATCATCGCCTGACCAACGCCGCTGTTGCGGTTCAGGCGGGTCAGCTCATCGACCTTGTCGACCATCCCCTCACTGCTTCGCAGGACTCGCCAGAGCTCGTCCAGGACGATGAAGAACCGGCGCTGCGGCGCCAGGTGAGCGTCGGCCAGGGCGTTGGCGGCCTCAACCGCGCCGAAGCCCTCGGCCCAGCAGGCCAGCAGCACCGCGGCCTGCAGGCCGGTGTCGTTGACCGAGATCCCGGAGACGTCGACGCACACCGCGGTCGCGTCCAGCCGGATGCGCTCGGTCGTGGGGTTGGCGAAAACCGACCCGAGCTGGCCGTCGAGCAGGCTCAGCAGCGAGCGCTGCAGCGGGTCGACCACCGCCCGGTAGGCCTGCAGGTTGCCGCGGTCCAGGGTCGGGAGGCGGACCGTTTCGGGGGCGGCCTCGATGACCGCGAGCAGGTCGGCCAGCAGCGGTGCCGGGGCGTCCGGGTCGGCCTGGCGTGCGGACAGGTGCTGCGCCGCCAGCACCCGCAGGGCTGCGGAGATCACGGTCCGCTCGGTGTCGGAGGAGCGGGTGCCGCGCACGATCGTCAGCAGCGCCTCGACCATGGTGGCGCGCCGGCCGTGGGCCTCCTCACGCAGCGCTGCGGCGTCGTTGCTCAGTCCGGCGGCGGCGAGCTGGTCGGCGGCCTCGTCCAGGGCGCCGAGGTCCAGCACGTTGAGCGAGCCCAGGCCGCGGCCGAGCCGGATGACCTGGCCGCCCAGGGCGTTGATTGTGTCGACGTAGTCGGGCTTGAGGTCGCCCAGGATCAGCGGGACCGTGCCGGAGCCGGCCAGGCCGATGACCATTCGGCGCACCAGCGTGCTCTTGCCCAGGGCCGGCAGCCCGAGCAGGAACATCGAGGGGTTGAGGATGAGCTTGGCCCGTTGGAACCACGCCAGCGGGTCGCAGCAGACCGTCGCGCCGGTGAGCAGGTTCCGGCCGAGCGGGACGCCGATGGTGGGGGAGCCGCCGCCGACCGCGAACGGGTAGAGCCCGCAGACCTGAATTGTGGTGCCGCGCCACTCCGGGGGCGCCTCGACGTAGGACACCCGGCCGCGGCCGGGACCGCGCAGGCCCCGCGGCCCGGGCTTGGGCGTCCTGAGCGGGCCGGGCGCGGCTGTGGCCGGCTTGGTCGCCGGCGCGGCGGTGCGGGCGGGGGAGGGGTGGCGCTTGCTGGGGCGGATGCCCATGGCGATCTCCTCGAGCAGGGGGAGTGGACGACGGGTGCGGTAGGCGGTCAGAGGTAGTCGCGGACGACCTCGGGGACCGCGACGTGCTTGGGCAGCACCACTCCGACGCCGAGGGCGGCGGTGAAGGCGGCGGCCTGACCGAAGTAGCAGCGCCGTAGCCGCAGCTGGCAGGCCGGGCCGAGCTGGTCCATGACCTCGGCGGCCTGCGCGAGCTTTGCTGGGTCATCGACGGTGGCGGTGATGAGCATCGAGAAGCGGATCAGCCCGGCGCCGGCGGCCTGCTCGGAGGCGGACTGGCGGGCCATGGCCAGCGCGAGCGTCTCCCCTGCCTTGACCTCGCCCTTGCGCAAGTTGGCCCGGCCGACGGCCGTGCGGACGTCGGCGTCGGCGACCTGAGCGGCGCTGGCCGGGTCGTGCGGTCGGTAGATGAGCGTGACGCGCTTGCGGGCCAGGTGCTCGTCGGCCT
>JAYTHS010000074.1:0-1791 GCA_043732345.1 Frankiales bacterium
TGAAACCCCTGCTCGTGGACAAGGGTGTGGTGCCGCTCGCACAGCAGGACCAGGTTGGCCAGGTCGGTGCGTCCACCGTGTCGCCAGAAGCGCACGTGGTGGGCGTCAAGGCCACGTTTCCGGGTGCCCCCGGGAAAGCGGCAGCGCTGACCGTCGACGCCCTGCAGCAGCGCGCGAAGGGCCGGGGTGACGAGACGGCTGCGGCGTCCTCTGTCGAGTGGACCGGCTGTGACGGGAGCGGTGCGCAGGACGCCCCGGACGGTGGTGGGCGGGAGCAGTTCCTCATCGGGTGTCCTGGCCCAGCCGCTGGACGGGTCGACCTGCAGCTGGACGGTGACGGGTGGCAGGCCGGTGGGCCGGGTGAGGAGCCTCAGCGCCCCGTCGAGATCTGTCGCGTGCGGGGCAGGCAGCCGCGCCGCCGCAGCCTGCTGCGACACGTGCTCGCTCCAGCCCCGCCAGGCGTCACGCAGCACCCGGTGCCTGTCGCGTTCCGTGGTCCAGGCGGCGAGTGCTGCCGCGTCTCGGGCGCTCCGTACGTCGAAGAGCCCGATGCGCGGTGTGAGGACCGGGTAGGGCGGCTCCTCGTACTCGTACGGCTCGGCGACGGGTGGCGCAGCCGGGCCGGCGAACGTTCCCGCGGGAACGTCGTGGTCCCGCGGTCTGGCCGGCCCGTCGGGCAGGGCAGCGCCGTCGGGCAGGGCAGCGAGCTGCGCCGTCAGCCGTACGTAGAGCGCATCGCGGCCGGCCTGCTCGGCCTGCTGGGCGCTCTGCACGGCCGGCATCACCAGGACGGTCTGCTCGGGCGAGAAGCGCAGCACGACGGTCAGGTAGCCGTCGTCGTCGTAGCGGCTTCTCAGGGAAGGCGGGGTGGGCGGCGGTGCGTCGCCGTCCGGGGTGGGCCGTGCGCGCAGGACCCCGCGCACCGCCTTCTCGAGCTGGGCGGCGGTGGTCGAGCGGGCGAGGTCGAGCCACGCTGCTTCGTCGTCAGTCGTCGCGGCGCGCTTGATCGCCCGGACCTGCGCGAACGACACGGCGCCGGTGGCCATGGCGACCGACAGCACAGGAAGCTCGCGCAGCCGGCGGGCGACCCTGACCCGCTCGCGGGCGGTGCCTGGCGACAGGCCGAGCCGCCAGGCGGCCCAGTGGGCGCACGACAGGGCACCCCATGTCGCCCAGGTCCCGCGCGCGTCGAGCTCGCCGAGCAGGCGGAGGAGCTCGGCCTCGCCTGCGGCAACCCGACCGGCCCAGGAGGTGGGCGCACCCAGCAGGTCGTCGTCCGACAGGTCACCGAGGGGCACCGTCATAACTCGATGCTAGGAGTCAGGTCCAACAGTTCCGGAGGCCGAGAAGGGTTGTCCACACGGCACTTCCATGACCGGACGGCCAGCCAGCAGGGCAGGTCAGCCGGGGCAGTCGACAGGCACCCGCAGCGTTGGGCCCGACAGCGCGGCGAGCACGATGGCCCCGACGTGCGGCGACAGCGGAAGATCGTCGTGGCTGACCGACAAGCCGCGGCACAGGTCCTGGACGACGAGGTCGTCGGCACCGTCGAGGTGTGCCGAGTCCGGCGGGGTCACCGTCTGGTCCTCAGAGGTCCACAGCGACAGCCACTGCGGACCGTCTGGGGTCTTCGGCAGGTCGTCGAGCAGCGAGCTGCCTGCCGCCAGCTGGCGGCAGGCCGTCTGGCAGGCTGACGAGGCGAAGACCTTCGCCAGGCCCGCCACCTTGGTCCCGTGGTGCGGCGAGCCGAGCGTGACGATCCGCCGGGCCTGGGCAGCTCCGCCCCCGGCG
>JAYTHS010000075.1:0-6199 GCA_043732345.1 Frankiales bacterium
CACGTCGCCGACGAAGCGGGAGTAGTCGCTCCAGTTCATCCCGAACTGGAACTCCTGCACGATCCCGGTGACGACGCCGATGGCGAAGTTGATGAGGAAGAGCTTGCCCCAGAACTTGGTGGCCCTCAGGTACTTCACCTTCCCGGTGCGCAGCCACGCCGTCTCGAGCCCGGCCACCAGCGGGGCGAGCCCGATCGTCAGGGGCACGAACAGGTAGTGGTAGACGGTGACGATCCCGAACTGCCAGCGGGCGACGCTCAGGGTGTCCATGTCGCACAGTGTTCGAGGCCGCGACCCCCCGGGCCAGGGTCGTTGGTCCCGCCCGCGGTGGGGGAGGTCCCACGCCGGGGACGCGACCTTCGACCCTGGTCACGGTCGACGCCCGGGGCGCACAGTCGGACCACTCGTGCCCGACCACGCGGGGCCGGAGGTGAGCGCGGTGCCCCAGCTCGCCCGCACCACCGCGCTGCGTCACGCCGTCGTGCGGGCCGTGCTCGCGCCCTCGGTGCACAACACCCAGCCGTGGCGGTTCCACCTGACGCCGGACAGCCTCGAGGTGCACGCCGACTGGAGCCGTCGGCTGCCCGTGCTGGACGGTCGAGGGCGACAGGTGCTGATGAGCTGCGGGTGCGCGCTGCTCAACGCGCGGGTGGCGCTGGCCGCGGCCGGCCGCGCCTGCCGGGTCGAGCGGGTGCCCGATCCCGCCCGTCCAGACCTGCTCGCCCGCCTCGTGCTCACCGGGGAGCCGGTGCCGGACGTCGTCCCGGGCTCCGGTGGGCTGGTTGCGCTCGAGGATGCCGTCGGCACCCGCCGGGCGACCCGGACGTCGTTCTCAGGGGAACCGCCGACGGCCGCGGTGCTCGCCGGTCTGGTGGCAGCGGCGGCGTCCGAGGGCGCCGAGCTCCTCGTCCTCGACCAGGCCCAGAGCCGCGCGGCCGCCCGGCTGGGCCGACGGGCGGACGAGGAGGCGGACTCGCGGCCCGGCTACCGCCAGGAGCTCGCGGCGTGGACCGGGGACGACGTCGGCCGCACCGACGGGGTGCCGGCCTCGGCCCTGCCGGTACGGGTCGGCCGGGGCATGGGGCTGCTGGCCGGGCAGGACGACCCGGCGACCAGCCGGCTGCTGCTGCTGGGGACGCGGCACGACTCCCAGCTGGAGTGGCTGCGGGCGGGCGAGGCGCTGGAGCGGGTGCTGCTCGAGCTGACCGCCGCCGGGTTCGCGGCCAGCACCTTGATGCAGGTCATCGAGGTCGCGGAGACCAACGCCGCGGTGCGCTCGGAGCTCGGGCTCACGATGGCCCCCCAGGCGCTGCTGCGGGTGGGCCGCGCCGCTGAGGTCCCCGCCACACGCCGCCGCCGTCTCGTCGACGTGCTGAGCGAGACGGCGTGACCGCGGCCGCGGACGGGTCCAAGCTCGGCCTCGACGAGCTCCTGGTGCAGCTGATCGACCGGGCGCAGGACGTGCAGGCCACCCAGGGGCGGCTGCGCGGCCTGCTCAAGGCCAACCAGGCCGTGGTCGCAGACCTGTCCCTGCCCGTCCTGCTGCGGCACGTGGTCGCGGCCGCCTGCGAGCTCTCGCGGGCCCGGTACGGCGCTCTCGGCGTTCTCGACGCGTCCGGCGGGCTGGCGGAGTTCGTCACCGTGGGCATGGACGATGCCACCGTCGCGCGGATCGGTCACCTGCCCGAGGGCAAGGGGCTGCTCGGCGCCCTCATCGACGACCCGCGCCCGATCCGGCTGCACGAGATGTCCGACGACATCCGCTCGGTGGGCTTCCCGGAGCACCACCCGCCGATGAGCACGTTCCTCGGGGTACCCGTCCGGGTCCGCGACGTCGTCTTCGGGCACCTCTACCTGGCCGAGCGCTCGGACGGGGACTTCACCGCCGAGGACACCGAGCTGGTCTCCGCGCTGGCGGCCACCGCCGGGGTGGCCATCGAGAACGCGCGGCTCTACGCCGACGCGCAGCGCCGCCAGGCCTGGCTGCAGGCGTCCACCGAGGTGACCCGCCAGCTCCTCTCGGTGGACGGGGAGGACCCGCTGGAGGTCATCGCCCGGCTCGCGAGGGAGATCGCCGACGCGGACGTGGTCGCCGTGCTGCTGCCGACCCCCGACGGACGGCGGGCCATCATCGAGGTGGCCGCCGGGGACGACGCCGCCGAGCTGACCGCCCGCACGTTCCCGCTGGAGGGCAGCGTGGTGGGACTGACGCTGGGGTCCGGGGTGCCCGTGCTGGTGGAGGACGCCCAGACCGACGAGCGCTCCACCACCCAGGTGGCCGACGTGGTGACCGTCGGCCCGCTAATGTGCCTGCCGCTGGGAGGACCGGCCCGGGCACGGGGCGTCCTGGCCATCGGACGGCGCCACGGTCGGCACCTGTTCACCCCTGCGGACCTCGAGATGGCCAGCACCTTCGCCGACCACGCCGCCGTGGCCCTCGAGCTCGCCGACGCCCGCACCGACCAGCAGCGCATCGCACTGCTCACCGACCGCGACCGGATCGCCCGGGACCTGCACGACCACGTCATCCAGCGACTGTTCGCGCTGGGGCTCACCGTGCAGAGCGTCGCCTCCGGCCTCGGCGACGACACCCGGGCCCAGCGGCTGCACCGCGTGGTCACCGACATCGATGACACCATCCGGCAGACCCGCACGTCCATCTTCGCGCTGCGGGGCTCGCTCGGGCCGTCGACGAGCACGGTGCGCACCCGCCTGCTGACCGTGGCGGGCGAGGTGGGCCCGCTGCTGGGGTGCGACCCGCACCTGCGCTTCCGGGGGCCGATCGACGCCGTGGTCCCCGAGCCGGTGGTCGACGACCTCGTCGCCGTCCTGCGGGAGGCCCTCACCAACGCCGCCCGGCACGCCGGCGCCGAGCACGTCGAGGTCGACCTGCTCGCCAGCGCCACCGGGCTCAGCCTCGTGGTGCTCGACGACGGCACAGGGCTCGGCGGTGCGACCCGGCGAAGCGGGCTGGCGAACCTGCGCCACCGCGCCGAGCAGCACGGCGGGACCCTCCTGCTGGAGCCCGGCACCGAGAACCCCACCCGACCGCACCACGAAGGGACCCGGCTGACGTGGACGATCCCGCTCGCCTGACCGCCGCCACCCGGGAGACCATCGGCGTCTTCCTCCTCGACGACCACGAGATGGTGCGCCGCGGCATCGCCGACCTGCTCGCCGAGGAAGAGGGCATCACCGTGGTGGGGGAGGCGGCGACCGCGGCCGAGGCCGTCCGCCGCATCCCGGCGGCGCAGCCTGACGTCGCCCTGCTGGACGCCCGCCTGCCCGACGGCTCCGGCATCGACGTGTGCCGGGACCTGCGCGCCTCGGCCCCGGCGGTGCGCTGCCTCATCCTCACCTCCTACGACGACGACGACGCGATCTTCGCCGCCGTGATGGCCGGCGCCGCGGGCTACCTGCTCAAGGAGATCCGCGGGACCTCGCTGGTCGACGCGATCCGCCAGGTGGCCGCGGGCAAGTCGTTGCTGGACCCCGCGGTGACCGAGCGGCTGCTCACCCGGCTGCGCGAGGGCGAGCCCAGCGATCCCCGCCTCGCCTCCCTGACCGATCGCGAGCGGGAGGTGCTCAACCTCATCGCCGACGGTCTCACCAACCGCGAGATCGGCAGCGCCCTGTTCCTGTCGGAGAAGACCGTCAAGAACTACGTGTCGGGGCTGTTCGCCAAGCTCGGGATGCAGCGCCGCACGCAGGCCGCCGTCTACGGGGCTGACCTGCGGCGGGGCTGAACGCCTCAGCCCCTGGGCCGGACCACGGCTCAGCCCCTGGGCCGGACCACGGCTCAGCTCCTGGGCCGGACCACGGCTCAGCCTCTGGGCCGGACCACGGCGACGGGACACGTGCTGTGGTGCAGCAGCGCCTGGCTCACCGAGCCCAGCACCAGCCCGGCCAGCGCACCCCGGCCGCCGCAGCCGACCACGACGAGCTGGGCGTGCACGGCCTGGGCCAGCAGGACCTCGGTGGGGGGCCGCCGCGAGAGCACGCGGGAGACGGTCACGTCGGGGTACTTCTCCGACCACCCCGCGAGCCGCTCGGCGAGCAGCTCCCGCTCGGTCTCCAGGGTCGCGCACAGGTCCGACTGGCGCTTCGGCGTGAGGTAGAGGTCGGCCCACCACGCGTGCACGGCCACCAGCGGCACCCCGCGGGAGGAGGCGGCGTCGAAGGCGAAGGCCAGCGCGTCCTCGCTGGTCGGGGTGCCGTCCACGCCGACCACCACGGGTAGGTCGGCCGCCGGAGCACCGTCGCCGCGCACCACCACCACCGGGCAGCTCGCCCCGGCGGCCAGCGCCACGGCGCTCGAGCCGACCAGCACCCCGGCCAGGGCGCCGAGCCCGCGGTCGCCGATCACGACCAGCCCGGCGTGGCGCGACTCCGCACCCAGCACGGCGATCGGCCGACCGACCTCCACGCGGTGCTCGACCTCCACCCCGGGTGCCGCGGTGCCCGCCTCCTGCGCCGAGCGCGTGAGGTGGAGCTCGCGCTCGTGCAGCAGCTCGCGGCGGTAGGCGTCGCCGTGCTGCAGGTGGCCGCTCTCGCCCGGCCGCCAGGGGAAGGCCGTGACCAGCCGGAGCGGCACGCGCCGCCTTCCGGCCTCGGCGGCACCCCAGCGCACCGCCAGGTCAGCGCTCTCCGCGCCGTCGACGCCCACCACCACGGCCCGGTCCTGCTCTGTGCTCGTCATGCAGCGAGCCTGGGCGCGACGCCGGCCTGGCGGCAGAGGCGAACGACCCGCACCGCGGGGGAGGCGAACGACCCGCACCGCGGGGGTGGCGAACGACCCGCACCGCGGAGGGGGCCCAGGACTCGCGCGCGCGGGACCTTGGGCCCTGCTGCGCACCGCGCGGGCCGAGCAGGCTCGAGCCATGACCACCACCCCGCAGACCACCGCGCAGACCACCGCCCCTCCCGGCCCCACCGACGCCGAGCTGCAGGCCGCCGTCGTCTCCGAGCTCATCTGGGTCAAGGACGTCGACGCCACCCACATCGGGGTCGCCGCCTCCGGGGGTGCGGTCACCCTCTCCGGTGAGGTCGGCAGCTTCCCGGAGAAGCGGCTCGCGGTGAAGGCCGCCCAGCGGGTCCGCGGCGCGAACGGCGTGGCCGACGAGATGACCGTGCGAACCAGCTTCGGCGTGGGCAACGACACCGACGTGGCGCGGGAGGCGGGTGAGGCGATCGAGCGCGCCGTGAACGTCCCGCCCACCGTGCGGGTGGCCGTGCACGACCACGTGGTGACCCTGAGCGGAGCCGTCACCTGGCAGTACCAGCGGGTCGCGGCCGGCCGCGCCGTCCACTACCTCAAGGGTGTCCGCGACGTGTTCAACCTCATCACCATCAGCCCGGGGATCGCGACGGCCGGGATCCGGGCGGAGATCAGCGAGGCCCTCGTGCGCAACGCCCAGGTGGACGGCCGCACCGTCACCGTCACCGCGGACTCCGCCGGCATGGTCACCCTCACCGGCACCGTGCGCTCCTGGGGCGAGCGCCGCCAGGCCGAGCAGGCGTGCTGGTCTGCTCCCGGCGTGCTCGGGGTCACCGACCACCTGCACGTGGAGCGCTGATGACCACCGTGGTCGTCGTCCTGGCGGTGGTGATCGTGGTGGTCCTCGTCGGCCTGGCCCTCGCCGTCCGCATCGTCCAGCAGTACGAGCAGGGCGTGCTGTTCCGGCTCGGCCGCGTCATCGGGGAGCGCGACCCCGGGCTGCGCGTCATCATCCCGTTCGTCGACGTGCTCCACCGGGTCTCGCTGCGGATCGTCACCATGCCGATCCAGAGCCAGGGGATCATCACCCGGGACAACGTCAGCGTGGACGTCTCCGCGGTGGCCTACTTCAAGGTTGTCGACGCGGAGAAGTCCGTGGTGGCCATCGAGAACGTGTACTCGGCCATCGACCAGATCGCCCAGACCACGCTGCGCAAGGTCGTCGGGCAGCACACCCTGGACGAGACCTTGTCCGAGACCGACCGCATCAACACCGACATCCGCGAGATCCTCGACGTCGCCACCGTCGAGTGGGGCGTCGAAGTGACGCTGGTGGAGCTCAAGGACATCCAGCTGCCCGACAGCATGAAGCGCGCCATGGCCCGGCAGGCCGAGGCGGAGCGGGAGAAGCGCGCCAAGATCATCAACGCCGAGGGTGAGCACCTCGCCGCCGCGGCCCTGGGCGACGCCTCCGACATCATG
>JAYTHS010000076.1:0-6198 GCA_043732345.1 Frankiales bacterium
TAGGTGTTGAGCGTCCCGCGCTTGCTCCCGCTCGGGTCACCGAACTGCGTGTAGCCGGCCGCCACCGGGTCGTAGGTGTCGGCGTCGACGTTGCGCACCGACCGGTGCATCGACCAGCCCAGCTTCTCGGCGCCCTCGGCCATGCGCTGGTGCGGGCCGTTGTAGTCGGAGCACTCCGCGGTGGCGCCCATGCGGGTGAGCACGGCCTCCAGGTGCCGGTCGAACTCCTCCGTGTCGAGCCCCTCGAGGCCGTGCTCGAGGGCCCACTCGCGACGCATCTCGGCGCTCGGGCTCACGCAGTTGTGCCAGTTGACCGTCGTACCGCCCCCGAGGGTGGCCCCGGCCAGCAGCGCGATGTTGCCGTCAGCGCTCACCGACAGCCCGTTGCGGTACATCATCGTGATGCTGGCCTCGACCTCGAGCTGGCGGTAGTCGCGCTCGCTCGTCGCCCCGCCGGCCTCGAGCACGACGACCCGCTTGCCCTGCGTGGCCAGCACCCCGGCGATGGTGCCGCCGCCGGCCCCGGAGCCCACGACCACCACGTCGGCGTCGATGACCTCCCGCCCCACCGGCACGTGCGTCGTGATGTACGGCGCGTCCTGCGAGGGCGCGATGACCGGGCCCGGGTAGCCGTAGCGCGCCCAGAACGGGTTGCGACCGTTCTCGTCGACCAGCGAGTGGGCAAGCATGCAGGAGGCGCCACGCAGGGTCGCGATGGCGATGCCCGCCTCGGGGGCCAGGGCCATCGCGGTGCCCAGCATCCCCTCACGGGCCGCCCGGCCCTGGTGCTGGAAGCCCAGCAGCGCGAGGCCGTCCAGGAGCTGGGCGATGCCGGTCTGGTCGGCCTCGGGCAGCGTCGACAGGAACAGCGCCAGCGCCTCGTCCGCGCCGACGTCGGATCCCGAGGTGGCCCAGAAGGCCTCGTCGGTCTCGCCGGCGGGGGCCGGCAGGGAGGGCACGGCGGTGTCGACGAGGGCGCGCAGGACCTCGCGCTGGCCGGGGGTCAGGTCGGGCATCGTGCTGCTCCAAGGGCTCGTGGGTGTGACGAGGGTGACACGAGAACGTCACATCGGCAAGCAGCCTTTCCTATGCGCGGCGCCCGTCGAAGACCGCCAGGAAGACCTCGCTCGCGACCGGGAGCAGCGCCTGGGAGGGCGTGCGCGGCTCGGCCATCAGCCAGTGCACCAGCAGCTCGTCAAGGGCCCCGACGAGCGAGATGGCGACCTGCCCGAAGGGCTCGTCGCGGAGCTGCCCGTCCTCCACGAGCAAGCGGTACTGCGCCTCGACGGCCTCGGTGGCGAAGGAGGCGATGACGGTCCGGCGGTGCTGCTCCAGCCACGGGCTCACCCCGATGGCCTCCAGCTGGATCACCCGGGCCCGCCGCGGGTCCTGTGTCTGGTGGTCGATCGAGGCGCGCAGGCCCTCGGTGACCCGCGCCTCCACGGTGAGCTCGGCGGCCTCCTGGGCCTCGCGCACCAGCCGGCCCAGCTCCAGGACGACCTCGTCGTACAGATCCGCCATGAGCTGCTCGCGCCCGGCGTACAGCTCGTAGAAGTGCCGTGGGGCGATGCCGGCCTGGGTACACAGCGCGGTGAGCGAGGTGGCGGCGTAGCCCGTCGTCCCGAACAGCTCGAGGGCCGCGTCGAGCAGCCGGCGACGCCGGCCGTCCCGGCGCTCCCGCGAGGTCTGTCCCCGCCAGGGCTTGCTGCTCTCGAGCTCGTCGACGATCACGCGGCACCCGGTGGCCGCGACCTCGGGGACATGCGTCGCACCGTACGCCGCGGGGTAGGCCGATGCGAGACACCGTACGTCGGGTCAGGCACGCGGGGCGCAGTCAGGGCGGAGGGCGGCGTGGGGACACAGCGGCAGCCGTCGACCGGGCGGGCCCAGTGCGAGGAGCTCATCGGCCTCGGCACGTGGGTGCTCGACGTCGCCACCGGTGACCTGACCAGCCAGCGGGGGTTGCGCGCCCTGCTCGGGCTGGGACCAGACGACCCCGACCCCACCTTCAGCGACTACTTCCGTGCCCTGCACCCGGCCGACCAGGGGGGGCTCGCCACCCGCTGGGAGCGCCTGGTCGACGACGGCACCGAGTACTGCCTGGAGCACCGGCTGATGCTCCCGGGCGGGCTGGTCAAGCACCTGCGGGCAGCCGCCTGCGTCGAGCGGGACGCCGCCGGAACGATCGTGCGGGTCCACGGGATGACCGAGGACATCACCGCCCTGCGGACAGCGGCCCTGCAGGTCGAACGGGAACGGGACCGCAGCCGGGCCGTGCTGGCCAGCCTGCAGGAGGGCTACCTGCTCGTGCAGGCCGGCACGGTCCTCGAGGTCAACGACGCGCTGTGCGGGCTCACCCGTCGCGCGGCAACCCAGCTGGTCGGAGGGCCCGTCGGGGCGGTGCTCCCCCCGGGCGTGCTCGGCGAAGGCCCCGACAGCGACGTCGAGCTCGCACGGGCTGACGGCACCGCCTTCGAGGCCCACCTGACCCGGACGGTCCTGCCGCACGGCGACAAGGACGACCCGGTCTGGGTGCTGCTCGTGCGGGACACCAGTGCGGAGCGGGCCTACGAGAGGCTGCTCGTGGGGCGCACCGAGGCCGACCCGCTGACCGGGCTGCTGAACTCCCGTGCCTTCCGGGATCGGCTCCGCACGGCCGTGGCCGACTGCGGGCCGCGCCGGCCGCTGAGCCTGGCCCTGCTGGACCTGGACCACTTCAAGCAGGTCAACGACCAGCACGGCCACGCCGTCGGCGACGAGGTGCTGCGGGGTGTGGCCCACCGCTTCGTCAGCGCCAGCGGTGAAAGCGGCCAGCTCGCCCGGGTCGGTGGCGAGGAGTTCGCTTTGCTCATGCCGGGCCTCGCCCTGGCCGAGGCGCGGAAGGTCGTCGGGCAGGTCCTGCAGGCGGTCCGGTCCCAGCCCTTCGAGCACGTCGGCCGGGTCACCGCCTCCGCCGGGGTCGCCCAGCGGACCGGCGACATGACCGATGACGCGCTGTACCGGCTGGCCGATGCCCGGCTCTACGAGGCGAAGGGGCTGGGTCGCGACCAGGTCCGCTGACCCCCCTGGCGCCAGCGGACCCGCTCACCCCGCACATTGAGGGGTGACCTCAGAGGTGCTGCCAGGCCCGGCCCAGGACGTCGCGCAGGACCTCCTCGATCTCGTCGAAGTGGGACTGGTCGCAGATCAGCGGCGGGGCCAGCTGAATGACGGGGTCGCCACGGTCATCGGCGCGGCAGTAGAGCCCGGCGTCGAACAGCGCCTTGGACAGGAAGCCTCGGAGCAGCCGCTCGGACTCGTCGTCGTCGAAGGTCTCCCGCGTGGCCTTGTCCTTGACCAGCTCGATCCCGTAGAAGTACCCGTCCCCACGCACGTCGCCGACGATCGGCAGGTCGAGCAGCTTCTCCAGGGTGGTGCGGAAGCCCTTCTCGTTGTCCAGCACGTTCTGGTTGAGGCCCTCCCGGTCGAAGATGTCCAGGTTGGCCATCGCGACGGCCGAGGACACCGGGTGGCCCCCGAAGGTGTAGCCGTGGGCGAAGTAGGTCGTCCCCTGCAGGAACGGCTCCATCAGCCGGTCGCTGGCGATCATCGCGCCGATGGGGCTGTAGCCGCTGGTCAGCCCCTTCGCGCAGGTGATGATGTCCGGCACGTAGTCGAACTTGTCGCAGGCGAAGGTCGTCCCGAGGCGGCCGAAGGCGCAGATGACCTCGTCGGACACCAGCAGGACGTCGTGCCGGTCGCAGATCTCGCGGAGCCGGGCGAAGTAGCCGGGCGGCGGGGGGAAGCAGCCCCCGGAGTTCTGCACCGGCTCGACGAAGACCGCCGCGACCGTGTCGGGGCCCTCCATCTCGATGGCGATCTCGATCTGGTCGGCGGCCCAGCGACCGAACGCCTCCAGGTCGTCGCCGTGCTCGGGGGCCCGGTAGAAGTTGGTGTTGGCGGCCTTGTGCGCGCCGGGCACCAGCGGCTCGAAGTACATCTTGGCCTCGGGGATGCCGGTGATCGACAGGGCACCCTGCGGGGTCCCGTGGTAGGCCACGGCCCGGCTGATGACCTTGTGCTTCATGGGCTTGCCGGTGAGCTTGAAGTACTGCTTGGCGAGCTTCCAGGCGCTCTCGACCGCCTCCCCGCCGCCGGTGGTGAAGAAGACGCGGTTCAGGTCGCCCGGCGTCAGCGAGGCCAGCCGCTCGGCGAGCTGGACGGCCTGCGGGTGGGCGTAGGACCAGAGCGGGAAAAAGGCCAGCTCGCTGGCCTGGGCGGCTGCGGCCTGGGCCAGCTCCACCCGCCCGTGCCCGGCCTGGACCACGAACAGCCCGGACAGGCCGTCGAGGTAGCGCTTGCCGGTCGAGTCCCAGATGTGGGCGCCGTCCCCCTTGACGATCATGGGAACCGAGTTGCCGTGCTGGTAGCCCGAGTGCCGGGTGAAGTGCATCCAGAGGTGGTCACGGGCGGAGGCCGCCAGCGCGTCGTCGTCCAGGCGCTGCCAGACCGGCCGGTCCTGCGGGGCGGTGGTCATGTGGTCCTCTTCCTTCGGTGCGGGGGGTGTGCGGGTCAGGCGTTGCGGGTCAGGCGTTGCGGTGGGTCAGGCGGGCGGTGGGTCAGCCGGCGCTGGGGATGCTGTCACCGAGGGGGGGCTGGAGCCCCGGTCGGAGCCGGGTCATGGGTGCCCCGGCCGCCGCGGAAGAACGTGTTGTCGCCAGCCTCGCAGGCGATCATCACCAGCACCCCCCGGGTAGCAGCGAGCCGATGTCCAGCAGGAACACCCCGCCCACGCCGTGGAAGGAGGTCTTGCCGTAGTCCGCGGCGTACATGTCGTGGTCGCTCTTGGCGAAGCACAGGGTGAGGATGAGTGGTCATCAAGGCTCCTTCCACGCGGCCGGCCTGTTCCGCCCCAGACTCGTTTCTCGCATCTTTAGACCGTCTTGGCAAGGCTTTCCGCAGCATTTCTGGCACGACACGCACGATCCGCAGCTCAGGACCCTTGCGCTCGAGGCGGCGACGGGCCACGATGCGGCGGTGCGAGGAGGCCGCTCATGACATCGCCCATACGCCGGCGCGCCGGCAATGCGCTGACCGCCGTCCCCGCTCCGGCGACGGCGCTCGACACCGCCGGCAAGGCCATCCTGCGCCAGCTCCAGCAGGACGGTCGGAGGTCCTACACCGCTATCGCCTCGGCCGTCGGGCTGTCAGAGGCCGCCGTGCGTTCGCGGGTGAAGGCGCTCACCGCCAGTGGGGTGCTCCAGATCGTGGCGGTGACCGACCCGTTGACGCTGGGCTTCGGGGTGATGGCCAGCGTGGGGGTCATGACCACCGGCGACTCGAGGGAGGTCGCCGAGGCGCTGTCCCTCGTCGACGAGGTGGAGTACTGCGTCCTGACGTCCGGCCGCTACGACCTGCAGCTGGAGATCGTGTGCCGCGACAACGAGCACCTGCTGACCGTCCTCAACGACCAGATCCGGGCGATCCCCGGCGTCCGCGACACCGAGACCTCCATCTGCCTGCGCGTCCACAAGCAGACCTACAACTACGGGACGCCAGAGTGACGGCCGGCGCCCGCGACCTGCCCTCCTGCGCGCCGCAGGACAGCCAGCCGTTGAGCCTGTGGCACGACCAACTCCCCGAGGAGCCCGTCCGTCCGCCCCTGCCAGGGAGCACCCAGGCCGACGTCGTCATCGTTGGCGCCGGCTACACCGGCCTGTGGACGGCGTACTACCTGGCGAAGGCCGACCCGTCCCTGCGGGTGGTCGTGCTCGAGTCGCAGGTCGCGGGCTTCGGGGCGAGCGGCCGCAACGGCGGCTGGTGCTCGGCGCTCTTCCCGACCTCGCCGGAGGGCCTCGCGCGCCGGCACGGGCGCGACGCGGCTCTCGCTCTGCGCGCCGCGATGCGGGACACGGTTGTCGAGGTCGGCGGCGTCGCGGCGGCCGAGGAGATCGAGTGCGACTTCGCCTACGGCGGCACGGTCACTCTCGCCCGGAACCGGCCGCAGCTCGCCCGCTTGAGCGCCGAGGCCCGCGGGAGCGCACTCTGGGGCGACGAGGTGCACCTTCTCGACGCCGCCGGTGTCGCCGAGCACGTCGCCGCCGACGGTGCCATCGGCGGCAGCTGGACACCCGACTGCGCCCGCATCCAGCCGGCCCGCCTCGTGCGCGGACTCGCCGAGGTGGTGACCGCGCGAGGTGCACGCCTGGTCGAGCGCAC
>JAYTHS010000077.1:0-6092 GCA_043732345.1 Frankiales bacterium
ACGACGGGGACGCTCGAGCGGCTCCTGTGCATGCCGGTACGACGGGTCGACCTGCTGGTCGGCTACGTCGTCGCCTTCGGTCTTGCAGCCCTGCTGCAGGCGGTGCTGGCGTTCACGGTCGCCTTCGGACTGCTCGGGCTGGACGTGACGGGCAGCCGGGGGCTCGTGGTGCTGCTGGCCGTCCTGGACGCGCTGCTCGGGACCGCACAGGGCCTGCTCATGTCGGCGTTCGCTCAGACGGAGTTCGAGGCCGTGCAGTTCCTGCCAGCGATCGTGCTCCCCCAGCTGCTCCTGTGCGGCCTGTTCGCACCGCGGGCCTCGATGGCACAGCCGCTGCGATAGGTGTCGCAGGCGCTGCCCTGACCTACGCCGTCGACGGGATGCAGGTGCTGGCCCGCCAGCGTGGGGTGGGTGGTGTGCCACGCGATGTCCCTGTCGTGACTGCCGCCATCGTCGCCTGCCTCGCGCTCGCTGCTGGAAGCTTGCGCCGGCGCTCGGCGTAGGAACATCCGCGGGTCAGTAGGCCCGAACGTCGGCCTGACCGTCGGCGGCGAGGACCTGGAACGGGATGAACGCCACGGGCACGTGGGAGTGGTGCACCACCTCGGTGCAGGTGGAGCCGACGAGCATCCGGCTCAGCGCATCAGGTGTCCACGCGCCCGGCTCACCTGCATCCCGCCGACCAGACCGCGGATCAGACCGCGGACCAGACCGTCGACCTGGTCGAGGCCGGGTCGAGGCCGGGTCGAACGGGCCGCGGGCCGCGGGCCGACCGTGACCGTGGCGACTCCTGTCGGCTGTTCTGCAAAGCTGACGGGGCTGGGTGACGCTTCAGCTCAGCGGCGCCTCGGGGGTCGGCGGGCGGTCCAGCTCGACTCCCGCCTGCGCTGCCGAGAGTTGATCCAGGCTGAAGACGTCGTCGAGCTCGGCCTCGTCACCGGACTCCTCCTGCAGGTCGTGCAGCGAGCCGTCACGGTCCCGCCGCTCGCCGCGGTCCTCGGGCCGTGACGAGCCCTGCTGGTCGTCGGTCTGGTCGTCGGTCTGGTCGTCAGCCTGGTCGTCAGCCTGGTCCTCGCGCTGGTCGTTGGCCTGGTCGTTGTCGTCGCTCATGACCCCGTTCTACCACCGTCCACGTCTCGGGTCCCGGGTCCTCCGACTCTTCTGTCGCCCTTAGCCCACGAGGAATGCTGGAGGAGTGGGAGTCCCTGCCTCACAGGGAAGGTCACTGGTCCCACCCGACACGCATACCTGAAGACCATCCACCCGGAGGTCCCGTTATGAAGGCACTCGACTACCACGGTCCCGGCACCAAGGCCTGGGAGGACGTCCCGGACCCTGTCCTGCAGCAGGACACCGACGTCATCGTCCAGGTCGACGCCACGACGATCTGCGGCACCGACTTCCACATCCTCAAGGGTGACCTCCCAGTCGTGACGGACGGTCGGATCATCGGTCACGAGGCCGTCGGGACCATCACGCAGGTCGGCGGACGTGAAGACCCGCAAGCCCGGTGATCGGGTCCTGGTTTCCTGCGTGACCGCCTTCGGCGCGTGCCGCTACTGCCGGACAGAGAGTTTCGGACAGTGCCTGGGTGGCGGTGGCTGGATCCTGGACAACGAGATCGACGGGACCCAGGCCGAGTTCGTCCGGATCCCCTTCGCCGAAACCTCGACCTACCCGGTGCTGGCAGGGATCAGCGACGAGGAGCTGCTGATGCTTTCGGACATCCTGCCCACGGCGTACGCGATCGGGGTTCTGAACGGTCACGTCCGTCCCGGTGATGTGGTCGTGGTCCAGGGGGCCGGTCCCATCGGCTTGTCGGCGATCACGAGTGCACAGCTATTCAGACCGCGCCTGGTCGTCGCGGTCGACCTGAGCGAGTCACGCTTGCAGGAGGCCAAGACCTTCGGGGCCGATGTCGCCATCGACAACTCCCGCGAGGACGCGTCGCTGCCGTCCGTGCCCTCATGGAGGGTCTCGGCGCCGACGTGGCCATCGAGGCCGTCGGGGTGCCGGCGACCTTCGAGCTTCCGTCGACCTCGTCCGTCCCGGCGGGCACGTCGCCAACATCGGGGTGCACGGCGCCCCGGCGACGCTGCACCTGGAGCGCATCTGGGACCGGAACCTCACAATCACCACCGGCCTGGTCGACACCTCCTCCACCCCGACCCTGCTGCGCCTGCCCGTGAGCCGACAGGTCGATGCTGCCCGCTTCGTGACCCACCACCTGGGCCTGTACGAGATGGAGACGGCGTACGACGTCTTCTCCCGGGCGGGCGAGACCGGCGCCCTCAAGGTCGTCCTCACCCGATGACCTGTTCCGTTGCGCCCGGGCTGCTGCCAGATGGTCGTCCACGACCACCCGGGACGACGAGCGATCAGCTGCCGAGCTGGCCGCCGCAGCGAGTTTCCGCGGCCAGCTGACGGTCGGGGAAGACCATGTCGACCCGGCAACGTGGGCAGGTTCCCTCCCGGTCGCGTACGGGATCGCCCCGCGGGTGCGGGTCGGGAGGGACCGCTGGCTCAACGCTGTGGCTCCTGCCGATCGGGTTCGTGCTGCTCCTCGCCTCTGTTGCGGCGGTCAAGGGGCTGCGGGCGGCACCAGGTGTCCAGCGCTTCATCACCGAGCACCCCGGCACCATCACGACGCCGCGGGCCCGGGTGCATGCCGGGCTGCCGCTGTGGGTGGGGGTGCAGCACCTGTTCAACCTGCTGCTCCTGGTGTTCATCCTGCGCTCCGGACTGCAGATCCTGGCCGACCACCCGCGGCTGTACTGGACCCGCCACAGCACTCCCGGCCGCGACTGGTTCCGTGCTCAGAAGCCTGTCCCGAGCGACCCTCTGTGGACTGCCAAGCAGGGCAGCGTCAGCCTGCCCGGCAGCATCGGTCTGCCGGGCCTGCGGCACTCGATCGGCCTCGCACGGTGGTGGCACCTGGGAACCGACAACCTGTGGCTGGTCAACGGCCTGGTCTTCTACCTGCTGCTGTTCAGCACCGACCAGTGGCGCCGGGTCGTCCCGACCAGCTGGGAGGTTTCCCGAGCGCAGCCTCGGTGCTGCTGCAGTACGCCTCGCTGGACTGGCCGGTCGAGAACGGCTTCGCGGCCTACAACAGCCTGCAGCTGCTGGCCTACTTCGTCACGGTCTTCGTCGCCGCGCCGCTGGCCCTGCTGACAGGCCTGGGGATGTCACCCGCGCTGTCGAAGCGCTTCCGGCGTCTCTCGAAGGTCCTGAGCATCCAGCCGGCCCGGTCGCTGCACTTCCTGGTGCTGGTGTGGTTCGTGCTGTTCATCGTCCTGCATGTGACCTTCGTGGCCACGAAGGACTGCTGCGCAACCTCAGCCACATCTACAGCGGCACCGACAGCCGGAGTTGGCTCGGGTTCGGGCTGTTCGCCTGTCGATGGTGGTTCTGGTCGTCGGGTGGGTTGCTGCGACGCCGCTAACGCTGCGGTACCCGAGGACGGTCCAGCGGGTCGGTGCGGCGCGCATCGGTCCCGCGGAGCGGTTGTTCGAGCACCTCGACGCTGAGCCCGGTGAGTACACCGAGGCCGACATCAGTCCGTACTTCTGGCACAACGGCGTCTACCCGGACTCCGCCGAGTACCTCGCGCTGCAGGCCGGCGGGTTTGCCGACTACCGGCTGCGCATCAACGGACTTGTCGAGCATCCGGTCGAGCTGAGCCTGGCGCAGCTGCGGGCCCTGCCGGTGCAGAAGCAGGTGACGCAGCACTTCTGCATCCAGGGCTGGTCCGGCATCGCCAAGTGGCGAGGCGTCTCCCTGGCCAGCGTGATGGACCTGGTCCACCCCTTCCCAGCGGCGAGGTGGGTCGTCTTTTACAGCTTCGGCGCCGGACCGGACGGCGGCGTCTACTACGACGCCCACCCGGTGGAGCAGATGAGCCACCACCTCACGATGCTGGCCTACGACATGAAGGACCTGCCGCTGTCGTTCGGGCACGGCGCGCCGCTGCGGCTGCGTAACGAGAGCCAGCTGGGCTTCAAGCAGGTCAAGTGGCTCGAGGGCATCGAGTTCATCGCCTACCTCAGCGAGGTCGGTGGTGGCCACGGCGGCTACAACCCCGACCACGAGTTCTTCGGTTATCGCCAGACCCTTTGACGCCAGGACGCACCGGTCACGAGGGCTTCTGGCCACCGGCCAGGCGCTGGCCGGACCCTGCTGCGCGATGTGGCCCGCAACTGCCGCACGCAGCAGGATGCTCGAGCAGCCGTCACCCCTGTGACACCGGTCAGGACCGTGGGTCTGGCAGGACTGTCGTCCCGGCCCTGCCCGTTACCAGGGCGGCCGCGTCGGCGAGCGCACCGATGCTCGCGGACCTCCCGGTGGCCCGGACGAAGTCGGCGCACGCCTCGATCTTGGGGCCCATGGACCCGGCCGAGAAGCTTCGGCCCTCGAGGTCGCCGAGGGTCAAGGTCTGCAGCGGGGTCGCGTCAGGGGTCCCGAAGTGGTCCATCACGGCTGCGACGTCGGTGAGGACCATCAGGTGGTCGGCACCGACGGCGAGTGCGAGGTGGGCGGCGGTGAGGTCCTTGTCGACGACCGCCTCCACGCCGTGCAGTCGCCCGTCCGGGTCGCGCACGACGGGGACACCGCCACCCCCGCCGCAGATGACCATGGCCCCACCGTCCAGCAGCTGCGTGGCGACGGCCTGCTCGAGGATGCGCACCGGCGCAGGGGAGGGCACGACCCTGCGCCACTGCGAGCCGTCTTGCGCGACGGTCCAACCGTGCTCGACGGCGAGTCGAGTGGCTTCGTCCTGTGAGTAGACGGAGCCGATGAACTTGGTGGGGGCGGCGAACGCCGGGTCGGCGGCGTCGACGAGCACGTGGGTGACCAGGGCCAGCACCGGCGAGACGACCCCGGCGTTGGCCAGGGCCTGGCTGAGCCAGGCGCCGATCATGCCCTGGGTCTGGCCCACCAGGGCGTCGAGGGGGTAGGCGCGGGACAGCGAACGGTCTGCTCCGGTCTCCATCGCGAGCAGCCCGACCTGGGGGCCGTTCCCGTGGCACAGCAGCAGCTCGTGCTCCCGGGCCAGAGGTGCGAGCGCGAGGGCGGCCTGCTCGATGTGGGCGATCTGCACGTCGGCGTCGGGACGCTCACCCCGCCTCAGCAGGGCATTGCCACCGAGGGCCACGACGATCCTCATGCGGCGGTGCCGTCCCGCTGGATGGGGCAGGTCATGCAGCGCGATCCGCCGCGTCCGCGCCCCAGCTCGCTGCCGGGGATGGCGAGGACCTCGATGCCGGCCTCGCGGAGCATCTCGTTCGTGGCGGTGTTGCGGTCGTAACCGACCACGGTCCCGGGGGCGATCGCCAGGAAGTTGTTGGCGTCGTCCCACTGCTCGCGGTCGGCCGCGCTGGTGTCCTCCTCGACCGACAGGACCGTTAACTTGTCGGTTCCGAGGGCGTCGGCGATCGTGGTGAACAGGGAGTCCCTGCGCTCGACGTGCAGACCGCCGGTGTCGTGCTCGACGGTCTCGCGGGGGTCGCGTGCTGTCACGACCCACGTACGCAGGGCATCGGTGTCCAGACCGGGATAACGGATAAACGTGTCGACGTCGACCATCGTCAGGACGGTGTCGAGGTGCATGTAGGCGTGCGAGCGAGGGAGCTCGACGGCGATCACCGTGTGGGCCTGTCCCGTGCGGAACAGCGCGCGAGACAGGACCTCCACGGCCATGGGGGTGCTGCGCTCACCCATCCCGACGAGCACGACGCCCTGGCCGAGGACGTGGATGTCACCCCCCTCCAGGGTGGCGGGCTGGTGTGCCATGTCGTCGTCCCCGAGCAGGACCGGGAAGGTGGCACCGGCGAACAGCGGATGGAAGCGGTAGACGGCCCGACTGTGCAGCGACTCGCGCACCCGGGCCCTCTTGGCCATCGGGTGGATCCACAGACCGCCGTACACCAGGCGGAGTTGTCACGCTGGAACAGCGTGTTGGGCAGCGGGTCGAGCACGAAGTCGTCTGGTCCGAGGGTCTGCCACCGCAGGCTCCGCACCGTCAGCGGGGACAGATCGCTGCGGGTGACACCGCCGATGAGCAGCTCGGCAAGGGTTGCCCCGTCCACCTG
>JAYTHS010000078.1:0-1749 GCA_043732345.1 Frankiales bacterium
CTCAGCACCCACAAGGCCGTCTGGCCACTGGGTCTGGCGGTCGACGTGGCACTCGGCGTCGGCGCGCTGGTCCTCACGACCCGTCGGCTGCGGATTCCCAGCCGCAGTCCACCGCGCGGGCAGCGCGTGGCCTGATCAGCCCAGGGCGCCGTTCGGCAGGTAGGCGTCCGTGAGCCGCATGCCGTCCCCCAGGCAGACCGTCGCACCGGCCCGCAGCGACAGCCGCAGGTCCAGGCAGACCTCGATCGCCCACTGCTGATGGGCCGTGAGCCAGTCGACCTCGACCCCGTCGCCCGCTGCCGCGACGGCTGCCACGAGCAGCTCGCGTCCGGCCGCCTCGGTCGTCGCGGCCAGCCACGCGAGGGCCCCCGGACGGACGAGCGCGAAGCCCTGATCGTGGACCAGCAGCTGGAGCCCAACGGCCTCGACGAAGGCCAAGTCGCCGTGGACGCCGGCGCCCCGGCAGTGGTGCAGGACCCGGTCGACGAGGGTGACGTCCTCGGCGTACGACCCCTCACGCACGCCGGGAGTCGGGGTCAGCAGCGAGCGGTCGAGGGGACCGGTCGCGGTGTACGCCGGGTGGAGCGCGAAGCCGGCCCTGCGGTAGCGGCGCAGCGCCGCCGGGTCGTCGGTGGAGGTGATCCAGGAGCGGTCGGTGCTGGTCGTGAGCGTCGCGTCCAGTAGGGCGGTACCCACCCCTGTCCCCTGCACCGGCGGGTCGACCATGAGCAGCGACAGGAACCAGCTGCCGTCGCGCACGAGGGCCTGGGCGACGCCGTCGACCCCCCGCTCACCCTCGTGCACCCAGCAGCTGTCCGGGTCGGTCTGCAGCAGGTGGCGCAGGCGCACGAGGCCACGGCCTGCGGGCATGTCCCACGGCGCGCGGCCCATCCGGGAGGACAGGTCGACGACGGCGCGGCGCTGGACCTTGAACGCCGGCTCCACGTCGGCCGCCCGCATCGGGCGAAGGATCACCGCCGCACGTGACGAGGGGTCACCGACCGACCTCCCGCCGCCCCTCGAAGGCCCGCCCGAGCGTCACCTCGTCGGCGTACTCGAGGTCACCCCCGACCGGCAGGCCACTGGCCAGTCGGGTCACCCGCAGGTCCAGGGACGCCACCAGCCTGGCGAGGTAGGCAGCGGTCGCCTCGCCCTCAAGGTTGGGGTCGGTGGCGAGGATCAGCTCGGTGATCGCCCGGTCGGACAGTCGGGTCATGAGCTCCCGGATCCGCAGGTCGTCCGGGCCGATGCCCTCGATCGGCGAGATCGCTCCCCCGAGGACGTGGTAGCGGCCGCGGAACTCCCGGGTCTTCTCGATGGCGACGACGTCCTTGCTCTCCTCGACGACGCAGATGACCGTGAGGTCACGGCGAGGGTCACGGCAGATGCGACACTCGTCCTGTTCGCTGACGTTGCCGCAGATCCGGCAGAACCTGACCTTGTCCTTGACCTCGGTCAGGGCGTGCACGAGCCGCTTGACGTCGGCTGGGTCGGCGGACAGCAGGTGGAAGGCGATCCGCTGCGCGCTCTTGGGGCCGACGCCGGGCAACCGCCCGAGCTCGTCGATGAGGTCCTGGACCGCGCCCTCGTACACGGCCTAGAAGCCCGGGAGCCCGCTGGTCATCGGGCCCATCGTCTGCTGGCCAAGCTCGCCGGCCTGCCGTTGCCCGTCACGGACGGCCGCCAGCACGAGGTCCTCGAGGCTCTCGACGTCGTCGGGGTCGACGGCCCTCACATCGATCTTGACCC
>JAYTHS010000079.1:0-6072 GCA_043732345.1 Frankiales bacterium
ACGTCGACGACCAGCACCGGCGGCCGGACCTCGGGTAGGTCGACGCTGCCGTCGAGCGAGGTCACGGTGAGCCGCTGCCGCAGCACGGGATACCAGCCGGACAGGAAGCGCGGGACCTCAGCCGCCGGGACAGTCAGGACTCCACCGGCGGCCAGTTCGTGTGTCGCTGGGTCGAGGGCGTCCAGGAAGGGGACGAGCAGCAGCCGATCGGCACGGGGGATGACGGCCCCGTGGGCCGGTGACCCGACGAGCAGCCCTCCGGCCAGGGGGACGTCGTCACCGTCCAGACGTACGACGGGGGAGACCTCCAGCGGACCGTCGCCGACGCGCCCGAGGTCCAGGACGACGGCTGACGGCGGCTGCAGAACGACGGTCTGCCCCGGGACGTCGCTCACCAGGGCGACGCCCGCCCGGGTCGTGCTGGCGAGCAACGGCCACCCAACCGGCCCGAGGTCGTCGATGTGGACCCGGGCCTCCCCGCCGTACCAGGAGGGCTGGCCTGCTCGAAAGGCCGCGAACAGCGCGCACACGGCGGCACGGTGTGACGGCACCGGCTGTACCTGGCTCCACGTGGACTCCAGCTCGCGCCAGGAGACCCCCGTCCGCACCCAGGTCCCGCCCTTGCCCGGCGTCACCGGCCGAAGGCGAAGGCGTGCTGGCGCCCCGGACTTCGGCGGCAGGACGTCCAGCAGCAGCGCCAGAGGTGCTGTCCCGTGGGCGTCGTCGGGTCGGGACAGCGGCGCCAGCCGGGTCTCCCAGGCGGACGCCGACGGGGCAGCCTGGGCGCGAGCGACCAGGACGACCGCGACGACGTGCTTGCAGTCGGCCGTCATCGGGCAGCTGCAGTCCCCGCGCACCCGACCGCTGCTCTGCCGCACGAGGGTCTGGTAGGTCCGGCTGCCGGAGCCGCGCACGCTGGCGACGAGCTTCTGGCCGTCGGCGTGCAGGCGCATGACGGTCCTGGCGGCGGCGTACGCCTGTCCGCGGGAGAAGGTCGCGGAACCGGTCGCGGCCCGCAGGTCGGCGTCGGTGCAGTCGGCCAGCCACGCCGGCCAGCCCCCCTCGACCGTGACCTTCACGAGCCCTCCCCGCCGTCGCGGCGCAGGCTAGGTGATCCACGTAAGCGGAATCTCCTCAGCAGCCCGGTTCCGGTTCCGTGGACCACGGACAGGTCCGCCGCGGACGCCCCAGCAGGTCAGGATGGCTAGGCTCCAGGATGTGGACGGCGAGGCGGTGCTGCTGCTCGTCGAGGCCCACCTCGCGAGCGTGCTGGGGCACGACAGCGGCCGGGCCGGGGTCAGCTTCCTGGGCACCGAGCGGGTCGACGTGCTGCGCTTCGGGCCGGACGACGACAGGCTCGTCCGCTACGTGACGCTCGGGATGTCGCGCGCTCCCATGGCCGATCCCGGCGCCGACCTGGTGGCCCAGCACGGCCCCCGGGCCGAGCTGCTCCTGACGCTGAACGGCCTGCAGGACACCGTCCTGCGCCGGCTCGCGACCCTGGCCGCGAGCCCGGCCGTCGAGGGCGTGGTCATCGCGCCCGGCAACGGCCTGGACCTCGGTGAGCCGCTGTGGGACGGCAGCCGGTTCACCGCTGTCCTGGTCGGCGAGCCCGGCGGCCTGGTCCCCGACGTCGAGCTCGAGGGCGAGGAGCCGGTACGGGTCCTGCCGCTGTTCGCGATGACGCCCAACGAGGCGGCGTGGAAGCGGGTGCACGGCAGCACGGCCCTCGAGGAGCGCTGGATCACCCAGGGCCTGGACCTGCGCGACCCCGCCCGCCGTGAGGCCGACCTGTCGTGAGCAGCCTCGAGCACCGGCTGCAACAGCAGGCCGTCCAGTGCGACCTGCACGGCAGCCCGCTGACCGCGGCGCTGCTTCGTGGCGCCGCCGGTGACCTGCGCGACGGGGGTGTCGTCGCGGACCTGCTCGGCCCGCACGCCGACGAGTCCGCCGGCAGCGTGCCGTCGCTGCGGCTGGCGGGCTCGCTGCACCGGCTGGTGCTGGAGCGCAAGGCCCCCGAGCTCGCCCTGCACTACCCGAGCGTCGGCGGTACGGCGCCCGTCGGCGAGGTCTGGCCCGCGGCCGAGCGGGCCTGCCGCGAGCACCTGGAGGAGCTCCGCCACCTCGTCACGCTCCCCGTGCAGACCAACGAGGTCGGGCGGGCCGCCGCGCTGTACGGCGCCCTGCACCTGCTCGGTGGTCCG
The DNA here is from genome assembly GCA_043732345.1 of Frankiales bacterium. Taxonomy (GTDB): domain Bacteria; phylum Actinomycetota; class Actinomycetes; order Mycobacteriales; family SCTD01; genus RYN-111. Next base: position 2,205 of record JAYTHS010000079.1, read on the forward strand.
GTCCGGCTGCTGGAGGTCGGCTCGTCGGCGGGCCTGATCCTGCGGGCGGACCGCTTCGCCTACGACCTCGGTGACGGCGTCGTCTTGGGCGACCCCGACAGCCCCGTCCGCCTGGTCCACCCGTGGCAGGGGCCCTTCCCGGCGTACGACGGGTCGGTGCAGGTCGTCGACCGGCGGGGCTGCGACCCGGCCCCGCTGGACCCGACAACGACGGAGGGCCGGCTGCGGCTGACCTCCTACGTGTGGGCCGACCAGCTGCACCGGCTGGAGCGCCTGAGGGGCGCCCTCCGGCTCGCCACCGACGTACCTGCTGTCGTCGAACAGGCTGGGGCGCTGGACTTCCTGACCCGCGAGCTCGCCGAGCTGCCAGTCGGCGTGACGACCGTGGTGTGGCACAGCGTCGTGTGGCAGTACGTCGACCCGGCCGAGCGGCGGGCCGTCGACGCGCTGCTCGAGCGGGTCGGTGCGCGGGCCACGCCGGACGCGCCGCTGGCCCGGGTGACCCTCGAGCCCGAGCGGGTCGGGGCTGGCGACTTCACCTTCCGGGTGCACGTGCAGCGCTGGCCGACGGGGGAGCGGGTGCACGTCGCCGACGCCCTCGGCCACGGCCCGCCGGTCGTCTGGAACGGTGCCAGACTGAGGCCATGACCACCCTGGTGTACGACGGCGACTGCGGCTTCTGCACCTCGGCGGTGCGGTGGGTGGCGCGCCTGGGCCTGGACCCCGGCACGGTCACGCCGTGGCAGACCGCGGACCTGCCGTCACTCGGGTTGACCCAGCAGCAGTGCGAGGAGAAGCTGCAGTGGGTCGCTGACGGCGGCCGGGTCTCCAGCGGCCACGAGGCCGTCGCCAGGCTGCTGCTGCACAGCGCCCTGCCCTGGCGGCTACCTGGTGCGCTGCTGCTGACGCCGCCGCTGTCGTGGCTGGCCGCCCGCGTCTACACCGCCGTCGCCGCTCACCGCGGCAAGCTCCCCGGCGGCACCCCCGCCTGTGCGCTGCCCCCGGCACAACGGCCGGGTGCCGCCTGACAGCCGCTCCAGCGGGAGCAGCGCCAGCAGGCACACCAGGTGCGGGAGGAAGACGATCCCGATGCTCGCCCAGGTCATGAGGTGGAACGCCATGTAACCACCGACGAGCATCCACAGCGCCCGGCCGCGCAGTACGAGCAGCAGCGGCGAGGCGAGCTCGAGGGACACCAGGACGTACTGCCCTGCGTGCAGGACCCAGGTGTGGTCCAGCAGCGGTGTGCCCAGGGCTGTCCCCCGGCGCAGCACGGCCCGCACGAAGACCGCGCCGTCGAGCCAGTGCAGCAGCCCCCCGCCGAAGCGCGCCTTGGCCACGACCGACAGCAGGTACGTCGCGACGACGGCGAGCCCCGTGACCCGCAGCGCGAAGCCGACAGCCTCGGAGCTGCCGAGGTCGCGGCGGGTGGCCCGACCGGCCGTCGGCAGCACGGCGAGGGCAACGAGGAACGCGAACCGGTCGTGGTCGACCTTGCCCCAGCTGAAGGCGATGAGCATCCACTCCAGGTAGAGCACCAGGACCGCTGATCCGAGCAGGCGTGGCAGCCGACCTGTTGCGGCGGCGAGACTGGCTGCCAGCAAGGCGATCTCGACGACGTGCACGACCACGGTCGTCGGTGCGTGCAGCCCGAGCAGCCGGTCGAGCTGCAGCGGACGGTAGAGCGAGGCCGGTGCGGTGTCGTGCCGCGCCACCCACGGCGTCGTGACCAGCACGTCCAGCGGGACGAACAGGTAGACCAGCGTCCGCAGCCAGGCCACCCGCGCCACCGGCAGCGGGGCGAACAACCACCTCGCCGCCGTCGGTGCCGCCGCAGCTGTCTTCGATGCCGTCGTCGTCACGGTGCGGTCCAGATCAGCAGCACCGTGCTCGTCATGGTGCCCGTCGGCCGCCCGCCGTGCAGGGCGTAGGCGTCGCGCACCAGCCGTACGACCCGCCACGCCGGCGCGTCCGGTCGCCGCCGGGCATGGACCCTGGCGAGGTCGCCGAGAGCGGAGGCAGACAGGCTCGGGAGCTGCCCCTCGTACTCCGCGCGGCGCATCCCGATGTCGCCCTCGTCGACCCGGACAACGGCGCCCTCGACGGTCACCGCCTCGAGGCGGATCGACAGCACCGACCCGTTCGGCGCGTCGGCCGTGGCGTACATCCGGAAGGGACCGAACGGGAACGCGTCGTCCTGGCCGCGGACGGTGCCGGCCAGCAGCAGCACCGAGGCGAGCAGCAGCAGGGTGACCCGCAGGCGCCGGCCGGTCGCTGTCAGGCCGGTGAGCACGACCCCGAAGGTAGTGCCGGCCGGCCCTTGAGAGGATGGTCGCTCCGCCTGACCATGAGGAGATGTAGTGCAGTTCGGCCGCAGCTACGAGGAGTTCGAGGTCGGTGCCGTCTACAAGCACTGGCCAGGCAAGACCGTGACGGAGTACGACGACCACCTGTTCTGTCTGCTCACCATGAACCACCACCCCCTGCACCTGGACGCCAACTACGCGACCACCACGCCGCAGGGCAAGAACGTCGTCGTCGGCAACTATGTCTACTCGCTGCTGCTCGGCATGTCGGTCCCCGACGTGTCCGGCAAGGCCATCGCCAACCTCGAGGTCGAGTCGCTCAAGCACGTCTTCCCGACGTTTCACGGGGACACGATCTACGGCCAGACCGAAGTGCTGAGCAAGACCGAGAGCAAGAGCAAGGACGACCGCGGCATCGTCTACGTCGAGACCAAGGGCTACAACCAGGACGGCGTGCTGGTGTGCATCTTCCGCCGCAAGGTGATGGTCCCCAAGTACAGCTACCTGCAGGCCCGTGGCGGCGAGCAGCCCGGCCGACCGGAGCTCGTCGAGGGCTGACGGCTGCCTGGCCGGCGCTGCGCGCGCGCACGGCTGGCCTTGACCGGGGCGCCCCCGGAGCGGAACGTTCCGGCCATGACGGTCGCCCCGCGCTGTCCTCGCTGTTCCGCCGACCTGCGCGCGCCGGGCCTGATGTCCAGCGACTGGTCGTGCTCGACGCACGGGGTGGTCCTGCCCTTCGCACCCCTGAGCCTGGAGGTGCTGTCGCAGCTGGCCCAGCACGCGCACGTCCCGCTCTGGTCCCCACTGCCGCTGCTGCCGGGCTGGACGCTGACGGGGCTGGGCTCGGCCGGCGATGAGAGGTCGGGCACCCGGGCGACGGTGCTGGCCCTGTCCGGTCCGAGCCCGCTCGGGGGCCCCGCCGACCTGCTGCTGGTCGCCGAGGAGCCGGGTGTCGGGCTTGGCTCCCGGCTCGCCGGGCTCAGCGAGGTCGACCCGGGGGACTGCGTCCAGGGAACGCCGGACGCCAAGGTGCTGGCCACCGGCCACCCGACCGCGCTGTGGCGGTGCGGCTCGGCGCAGGACCGGGTCGCCTTCGTGGGTGAAGCTGCGGGCGTGTGGTTGTGGGCTGTCCTGTGGCCCCCTGAAGCAGAGCTGGTGCTCCTGGAGCACGTCGAGCTGCACGACTTGCGGCACGCCGCCCACGAGGGCCTGGCGTTGCCGCACGGCGCCCCCACGACCCGGCTGCCCTGAGGGGGCGGACCCGTCCCTGGCCCACCTAGCCTGGGGAGCCCCGAGACCTGGAGCTCACGCTGTCCGCCCGCCGGATCGACCTGCACACCCACTCCACCGCATCGGACGGCACGACGCCGCCCGCCGACCTCGTCCGCGAGGCCTGGCAGGCGGGTCTGGAAGTGGTCGCGCTCACCGATCACGACACGACCGGGGGATGGGATGACGCCGCCTCGGCGCTGCCCACCGGGTTGTCACTGGTGCGTGGTGCGGAGATCTCCTGCAGCTACGACGGCACCAGCCTGCACCTGTTGGCCTACCTGTTCGACCCA
>JAYTHS010000080.1:0-1739 GCA_043732345.1 Frankiales bacterium
CCGCCGGTGGTGATCCGGGGGCTTGTGAAGTCCTACGCGGACGGCTTCCGGGCCGTCGATGGCGTCGACCTGACCGTCGAGCGCGGGCAGGTGCTCGGCCTGCTCGGCCCCAACGGCGCGGGCAAGACTACGACGCTGCGGATGCTTACCGGGCTGATCCGGCCCGACGAGGGGGAGCTGCTGCTGTTCGGTCGGCCGGTGCGCCCGGGGGCGCCAGTGCTGTCGCGGGTCGGGCTGTTCATCGAGGGGCCGGGGCTGCTCCCGCACCTGTCGGGACTGGAGAACCTGCGGCTCTACTGGACCTCGACCGCCCGCTCGATGGAGGGCTCCTACGTCGAGGAGGCCCTGGAGGTCGCGGGGCTTGGCGACGCGGTGCACCGGCCGCTGCGGACCTACAGCCAGGGCATGCGGCAGCGGCTCGCGATCGCGCAGGCGATGCTCGGTCGGCCCGACCTGCTGATCCTCGACGAGCCGACCAACGGGCTGGACCCGCCGCAGATCAAGGAGGTCCGCGAGGTCATCCAGCAGATCGCCGCGACCGGCCGGACCGTCCTGGTGAGCTCGCACCTGCTGGCCGAGGTCGAGCAGACCTGCAGCCACGTTGCGGTCATGAGCCGCGGCAAGGTCGTCGCCGGCGGCACCGTCGAGCAGATGCTCGCCGACGACGGGACCGTCCGGGTCGAGGTGGCCCCGGACGACCTGGCACGCGCCACGAGCCTGCTGGCGGCACTTTCCGGCGTCGAGGAGGTGGCGGTTGACGGTGGGGTGCTGGCCGTCCAGCTCGCCGGCGCGTCGCGCTCCGACGTCGTCGCCGCGCTGGTGCAGGCCAACGTGGCGGTCCTTGGGGTCGCCTCCCGGCGCCGCCTAGAGGACGTGTTCCTCGAGCTGCTGGGAGGTCGGCCGTGATCGGCGTCGAGGTACGCCGGCAGGCCAAGCGCCGCCGAACGCTCTACGCCTTCCTGGCCCTGCTGGCGATCCCGCTGGTTGTGATGACCGCGCTGGTCGTGAACGGGCCGGCCAACAGCGGCGCCGGCAGCCCGCAGCTGGTCGACGTCGCCTCGGCGAGCGCGACCAACTTCGCGCTGTTCATGCTGCTGGCGACCTCGCAGTTCCTGCTGGTCGTCGTGGTGTCGCTGTTCGCGGGCGACGCGGTCGCCAGCGAGGCCCAGTGGGGGTCGCTGCGCTATCTGCTCACCCGACCGATCCCGCGGGCCCGGCTGCTGCGCACCAAGCTGGTCGTCGCCGGGATCTACGCTGCAGCCGCGGTGGTGCTGGTCCCGCTGGCCTCGCTGCTGATGGGGGCGATCGCCTTCGGCTGGACCGCCGTGCAGACCCCGCTGGCTGGGGCGCTGGGCATCAACACCGGACTGGCCCGCCTGGCGCTCGGTACGGCGTACGTCATCGCGACCATGGCCGTTGTCGTGGCCCTGGCGTTCTGGTTCTCGACCGTGACGGACTCGCCGCTGACCGCGGTCGGCGGGGCAGTGGTGCTGGTCGTGGTCAGCGAGATCCTCGACCAGGTCGCGGCTCTGGGGTCGTTGCGGTCCGGGCTGCCGACGCATTACTGGCTCGCCTGGCTGGACCTGCTCCGCGACCCCGTCGACACCTCGCAGATGACTACCGGGCTGCTGGAGATGCTGCCGTGGGTCGTCGTGCCCTTTGCACTGGCGTTCCGCCACTTCGCCCGCAAAGACATCCTGTCCTGACCGGGCTGGGTCGACGTACGAGCTGCGCTCCAC
>JAYTHS010000081.1:0-1736 GCA_043732345.1 Frankiales bacterium
CGGGTCGTGGAGGTCCTGCCGAAGGTCGAGACGGTCGACAACAACACCGTCAAGGTCATCGATCGTGTGAAGACGGCCCTGGCCGGGACCCCGGGTGTGATCGGCGTGACCGGTCAGGGGGCGCTCGTCGTCGACTACGTCAACGCGGTCTACAAGAGCTTCCCCTACGTCCTTCTGGTCATCTCACTGATCACCTTCCTGCTGCTGGCCAGGACCTTCCGCTCGCTGCTGCTGCCGCTCAAGGCGGTGCTGCTCAACCTGCTGTCGGTGTCGGCGACCTTCGGCGCCGCGGTGCTGTTCTGGCAGGACGGCTACGGCAGCTCGCAGATCTTCGGGATCGCCTCGACCGGTGCGATCACCTTCTGGCTGCCGTTGATGATCTTCGCGTTCCTGTTCGGCCTGTCGATGGACTACGAGGTCTTCATCCTGGCCCGCAGCCGCGAGGAGTACGACCGCCTCGGCTCGACCGACGAGGCGATCGTGCAGGGGCTGGGCCGCACCGGCCGACTGGTCACCAGTGCGGCCCTGATCCTGTTCCTGGCCTTCACGGCCCTGGGGGCGGCGCCCAACACCGACATCAAGGTGTTCGCCACGGCGCTGGGCGTCGGCATCCTGCTGGACGCCACCGTCGTACGGGCGCTGCTCGTGCCCGCGCTGGTTTCGCTGTTCGGTCGCTGGAACTGGTGGCTGCCGGGCGGGGTGGCGAAGGTGCTGCGGGTCGAGCCCTCTCCGCTGCCGCCCAAGGCGCCCCGGGGCACCCTGCCCCCCACTCCCGAGCCAGTGCTCGAGCCCGTCTAGCGCTCGGCGAGGTAGGCGCGGCCGACCTCGCGAAGCCGGTCGTGCACACCGACGAGCTCGCCGGAACGCACTGGCAGGAAGCGCTTGTCGACCTTGGCGAGCGAGGTGTAGTTGGTGTCGCAGACGTTGGCCAGCGGTGACTCGACGGCTTGCGAGAGCAGCTGGTAGGCGTCCATGACCGACAGGCCGTGGTCCTGGGCGACCCAGTGCACCAGGTCGGCCTGGGCGATCCGGAACGCGTCTTCAAGCGGCCGCGCGGAGCCGGTCGACATCAGGTGGGTGTCCGACTCGATCCGCGGCCATGGCGTCGCGACGCCCTTGACGAGCTCGAGGACCACCACGGTGTCCATGGCGCACTCGACGGCGACCCCGCAGGTCTCGCCCTCGCCCTGCCGGGCGTGGCCGTCGCCGAGGCTGAACAGCGCTCCCGGGACGTTGACCCCGAGGTAGCAGGTCGTCCCGGCGCGCATCTCCGGCGTGTCCAGGTTGCCGCCGTGGGCGTCGGGCACCAGCGCGCTGCGCACCTCGAGGTTGGCCGGGGCCACGCCGACCGTGCCGTGCATCGGGTCCATCGGCAGGTCGACGGTGAAGCCGCTGTCCCGCGCCTGGAAGCGGGCGGTGCGGGCGGCCCGGTCGAGCTGCCACATCCAGACGACCTCCGGCAGCGGGGGCTGCAGGGTCGCCGTGAGGTGGGTGCTGGTGAGGGCCCCGAACAGCGGAACCGTCGTGGAGGCGGCCCAGTCGCGGCTCGGCTCGATCGACACGAAGTGGACGGCCAGGGTGTCGCCGGGCTCGGCGCCCGCGACGTAGAACGGTCCGGTCTGCGGGTTGAGGAAGGGGAACTCGCAGACGACCGACACCAGGTCGTCGACGCTACGGACCTTGCCGGCGAAGCAGTCCTCGGTCCACAGCTCCAGCACGGTGCCGGGCTGCACGGT
>JAYTHS010000082.1:0-17393 GCA_043732345.1 Frankiales bacterium
GCTGATGTGCAGCGCTGCCTTCCCGGAGCCGCTGACCTTCAGCCTGCGGGCGGCCAAGCTGCTCAGTGCGCGCCCGACCCGGCCGGACGTCGTCCATGACAACCAGGGGCTCGGGACCGGGCTGCTGACGCTGCAGGACGCCGGCTTCACCGTCGTGGCGACCGTCCACCATCCGATCACCATCGACCGGCAGGTCGACCTGGCCGCGGCCCGGGGGCTGCGCAAGCGCGCCACCACCCACCGGTGGTACTCGTTCCTGCGCATGCAGGCCCGCGTCGTACGACGGCTACCGGCCGTCCTGACCGTCAGCCGCAGCAGCTTCGATGACATCGTGCGGGACTTCGACGTGGCCCCCGAGCGGCTGCGGGTCGTCCCTGTCGGCGTCGAGCACGAGGTGTTCGTCCCGCCGGTCGAGCCGCGTGTGCCCGGACGGATCGTGGCGACCGCCAGCGCAGACGTTCCCCTCAAGGGGATCGTCCACCTACTGGAGGCGGTCGCCAAGCTCCGGACCGAGCGCGAAGTCGAGCTGGTCGTCGTCGGGCAGGCCAGGGAGGGCGGCCCCGCGGCGCTCGCCGTCGAGCGGCTCGGGCTGACCGACCACGTCCGCTTCGTCACCGGGGTCAGCGAGGCCGAGCTGGTGCGAGTCTTCGGCTCGGCCGAGGTCGGTGTCGTCCCGTCGCTGTACGAGGGCTTCAGCCTGCCGGCCATCGAGCTGATGAGCTGCGCGACGCCACTGGTCGCCACGACCGCCGGCGCCCTGCCCGAGGTGGTCGGCGAGGCCGCCCTCAGCGTCCCCCCCGGTGACGCCGAGGCGCTGGCCGTCGCCATTGCCCGCGTCCTGGACGACCCCGACCTGGCCGCGGCGCTCGGAGCTGCCGGCCGGGCCCGGGTCATGGAGCGCTTCACCTGGACCTCCGTCGCCCGGCAGACCGTCCAGTGGTACCGCGACACCCTGGCGGCCAACGAGGGGGAGCAGTGCTGACCGTCGACTTCGCGCAGTTCCCCGTCGGCCCGGGGGACCGGGTCCTGGACATGGGGTGCGGCGGCGGCCGGCACGCGTTCAGCGTCTACCGCCGGGGCGCTGACGTCGTCGCGCTGGACATGAGCGAGAAGGACCTGCGCGAGGTCGAGGTGATGTTCCGCGCGATGGAGCTCGAGGGCGATGTCCCAGCCGGTGCGACCGCGACCGCCGTCCGCGGCAACGCCTACGCGCTCCCCTTCGCCGACGCGAGCTTCGACCGGGTCATCGCCGCGGAGGTCCTGGAGCACCTGCCCGACGACGTCGACGCCATGACCGAGCTGGCCCGGGTCCTTCGGCCCGGCGGCCTGATCGCCGTCACCGTCCCGCGGTGGGGCCCGGAGAAGGTCTGCTGGGCGCTGTCGGACGACTACCACGAGGTCGAGGGCGGGCACGTCCGGATCTACCGGGGCTCCGAGCTCGTATCACGGCTGAAAGGGACAGGCCTGGTCAAGCTGGGGACCCACCACGCGCACGCGCTGCACGCGCCGTACTGGTGGCTCAAGTGCGCGGTCGGCGTCACCAACGACGCGAACCCGCTGGTGAGGGCCTACCACTCGCTACTGGTCTGGGACATGGTCAAGCAACCGCTGCTCACCCGCGTCGCCGAGCGGGTCCTGCAGCCGGTCGTGGGCAAATCGCTGGTCGTCTACCTGCGCAAGCCAGAGCCGGCTCGTGCGGCAGCCTGAGCTGCGCGGCCTGCCAGGCGTCCTGACGCGCCAGCAGCTGGAGCAGACCGTCGACGCGATCGCCGCTGTTCAGCAGCCCTGCGGCGCCCTGCCGTGGCCCGACGGACACACCGACCCGTGGGACCACGTGGAGTGCGCGATGGCCCTGCTGCTCGGGGGCCGGGTCGAGCAGGCCGCGGCCGCCTACGCCTGGCTGCGCCGCACGCAGGCCGCCGACGGGTCCTGGGCCACGTCGTACGACGGAACGGTCGTCCTGGACCCGATAGTCGACGTCAACCAGTGTGCGTACGTCGCCGTCGGGGTCTGGCAGTGGTGGCTGGTCACCGAGGACCGCGCCCTCCCCGAGCAGATGTGGCCCCACGTCCGCCGGGCCCTGGACCTCGTCTGCGACCTGCAAGCGTCTGCAGGGCAGGTGTTCTGGGCTCGCGAGGACGGGGTCGTCCGGCAGGAGGCGCTGCTGACCGGAAGCGCGTCGATGTACCAGGCGCTGCGGTGCGGCATCGCGCTGGCCGAGCTGGTCGGGGAGCCGCAGCCGGAGTGGGAGCTCGCCGCCGGCCTGCTGCAGCACGCCGTGGCGCACCACCCCGAGGTCTTCCTCGACAAGTCCCGCTTCTCGATGGACTGGTACTACCCGGTGCTCGGTGGAGCCGTGCGGGGTCAGGCGGCCGCCGACGCGCTGGCCTCGCGGTGGCAGGAGTTCGTCGTCCCCGGGGTGGGTTGCCGCTGCGTGAGCGACCGCCCCTGGGTGACCGGAGCCGAGACCGCCGAGCTGGCGCTCGCGCTGGCCGTCAGTGGTGACCCGGACCGCGGTCGGCAGCTCGTCCAGGATGTGCAGCACCTGCGCGAGGCGGACGGGTCGTACTGGACCGGGCTGGTTTTCGACGAGGACGTCCGCTGGCCGGTCGAGCGGTCGTCATGGACCTCCGCCGCGATGGTGCTGGCCGTCGATGCGCTCGCCGGCGGGACGACGCTGGCGCTGTTCACCGGTGACGATCTGCCGACCGGCGCCCTGCTCCCGGCCGACGCCTGCCGGCTCGACGGGGCGCTCTGCTGCTGAGGACCGCGCCTCTGGGAATTGTTTGCCTGCTGAAGGCCGCCTGCGGCTGAGCCGGGCCACCGGCGTTCAGGCAAAGGGCGCGTCTGTGCGCCGGAGCACGCGCAGCGAGCCGCAGACCGACTCCTGCGTGAAGCAGCCGGAGTCGACGGCTCTGCGGACGACGTTCCACGGGGGCCGGCCGCCGTCCGCGGGGTCGGGGAAGACGTCGTGGACCGCGAGCACCGCACCGGGCAGGACGTGCCGGGCGAAGGCGACATAATCGTGCTGCGCGACCTCCTCGGTGTGGTTGCCGTCCAGGAACAGCAGCGTCAGCGGGGACAACCACCAGCCGGCCACCTGCTGGGTGGTCGCGACCAGCACGCTGACCGCTCGGTCCAGGCCGGCGTCCCAAAGGGTGTGCCGCAGGGACGGGAGCGTCTCGAGCCGGTCGGTGTGGGGGTCGACGAGGGTCACGTCGTGCCACTCCCACCCGGGCTGGTTCTCCTCCGAGCCGCGGTGGTGGTCGAGCGTCACGAGGTGGGCGCCGACGTCGCGGGCGGTCGCACCGAGGTGAACGGTCGAGCGGCCGCAGTACGTCCCGATCTCCAGCCACAGCCCGGGTCCGGCCGCAACGGCGGCCGCCCGCAGGGCTGCGGCCTCGTCGTCGGGCAGGAAGCCCTTGGTGCGGGCGGCGACGGCGAGCAGGTCTGGCGTCATCGGGCCATCCTCGCAGCGCGCCGGGCCCGTACCCGCCGCCACACCGGCCGGGTCAGCAGCGCCAGCAGGACGACCGTCCCCGCGACCTTGGCCAGCCCCAGGCGGAACGCCACCCGCAGCAGGACGAGCGCCAGCACGACGGCGCCGTGCAGCCCGGCGCCCAGGCCGGCCAGGACCTGCTGCACGACGTGGCCGAGACCGTCCGGGTGGTGCGTCACGCGGGGCGGTCCTTCGCTCGGGTGGTGGTCGCCGCAAGCATCGCGCAGCCGACGTCGGGACCAGGTGAAGACGCGTCCGGGGGTTCGGGGTGAGGCTTCGGCGTCGTCGGCGGGGCCGGGTTGACGCCGGCCCGGCTGACCGCGGTGATGTCCCGGCAGGCCGCCTTGCCGTCACCTCCGCCGGAGGGGCGCCCGGCGCCGAGCAGGAACTCTGCCGGCCGGCCGATGACCCACGTGGGTGTCCGTCGGCCGAGTCTCGTGGCGAGCGCGGTTTCGGGTGCGTACGGTGCAGGGCGCGGCCAGCCTCTCGGTCCGTCATTCGGGTCGTCGTGCGGGTCGCCGCCATTTGGTGCCTGGGTGGGGGTGCAGACCCGACGGCAGGGGGAGGGAGCAGGACATGAGCGACGAGGACCGTCTCCGTCCGTCCGCCCGGGATCTGGTGCGGACCCGCTCGCAGCGCTACCGAGCCCCCGACACCGGCCGCATGCACCACATCGGCGCGGCGCCCGAGGAAGTCCCGGTCCACACCGAGGACGGCGTCACCACGGCGCGGACGACGGCCTGGCAGCTGGCCGACCGGACGCCGACCCAGCTCGCGGCGATGCGTACCGCGGCGGCCCGGGACATGGCCGCTGCAGCGGCAGGGCTGGACTTCGAGCGGGCCGCCCGGCTGCGCGACGACCTGGCGGCGCTGGAGGCGGAGATCGCCCGGCGCTGATCCGCTGTGGGGACGGGTGGTGGAGCTACCAGCCACGAGCGCGCCACTCGGGCACGCTCGCCCGCTCGGCGCCGATGGTCGTGTCGCCGCCGTGGCCCGGGTAGACCCAGGTGCTGTCCGGCAGCGCGAAGAACTTCTTCTCCACGTCGTCGATGAGGGTGGCGAACCGGGCCGGGTCCTTGTCGGTGTTGCCGACCCCGCCGGGGAACAGCGTGTCCCCGGTGAACAGGTGGCCCCCGTCGCCGCCGTACAGCAGTGCGACCGACCCGGGTGTGTGCCCGACGATCGTGAGCGCGGTCAGGGTCACCCGACCGACGGTCACCGTCTCGCCTTCGGTGAGGAGCCGGTCGGGCACCAGCGGGAGGTCCGCAGCGTCGGCCTCGGTCGCAAGCACCGGTGCCCCGGTCGCCGCGACGACCTCGACCAGCGCCTGCTGGTGGTCCCAGTGGCCGTGGGTCTCGACGACCCCGACGAGGGTGCCGTCCCCGAGGGCCTCGAGCAGCCGCGGGGCGTCGCCGGCCGCGTCGACGAGCAGCGTCTCGCCGGTCGCGGTGCAGCGCAGCAGATAGCAGTTGTTGTTGAAGGGGTTCGTGGCCACCTTCGTGATGCGCAGCGCCGGGAGCTCGCGCGCATCAACGGGTCCACCGACCTCGACGTCGCCTGAGTACATGGTCCCAGCCTACGGCGCGTTCTCGAGGGCGGAGGCGACCCACGTCCCTTCAGGGCCGTCCGTCGTCACCCTCCCGCGACGGTCGCTCGGCTGAGCGTCCTGTCGGGTACCGCGGCTACCGTGTCATCGACATCCGAGAGCACCCCCCAGCCCGCCGAAGGACCTGATGGCCGACCGCCTCGTCGTGCGCGGAGCGCGCGAGCACAACCTCAAGGACATCTCCCTCGACCTCCCCCGCAACGCCCTGGTGGTCTTCACCGGGTTGTCCGGCTCGGGGAAGTCGAGCCTGGCCTTCGACACGATCTTCGCCGAGGGCCAGCGGCGCTACGTCGAGTCGCTGTCCGCCTACGCCCGGCAGTTCCTCGGGCAGATGGACAAGCCCGACGTCGACTTCATCGAAGGCCTGTCGCCGGCGGTGTCGATCGACCAGAAGTCCACCAACCGCAACCCCCGCTCGACGGTCGGCACCATCACGGAGGTCTACGACTACCTGCGGCTGCTGTTCGCCCGGGCCGGCACCCCGCACTGCCCGAAGTGCGGTCGGGTCATCGCCCGCCAACAGCCCTCGCAGATCGTCGACCGGGTCCTCGAGCTCGAGGAGGGCACCCGCTTCCAGGTCCTGGCGCCCGTGATCCGGGAGCGCAAGGGGGAGTACGTCGACCTGTTCACCGACCTGCAGACCAAGGGCTTCTCCCGGGCCCGGGTCGACGGGGTGGTTCACGCCCTCACCGAGGTGCCCAAGCTCAAGAAGCAGGAGAAGCACACGATCGAGGTGGTCGTCGACCGACTGCAGGTCAAGGAGAGCAGCAAGCGCCGGCTGACCGACTCCGTCGAGACGGCCCTCGGGCTCGGCAACGGCCTGGTCACGCTGGAGTTCATCGACAAGGCCGAGGACGATCCCGAGCGGGAGCGGACGTTCTCCGAGCACCTCGCCTGCCTCTACGACGACCTAAGCTTTGAGGAGCTCGAGCCGCGTTCCTTCTCCTTCAACTCACCCTTCGGGGCCTGCCCCGACTGCCACGGCCTGGGCACCAAGAAGGAGGTCGACCCGGAGCTGGTCGTCCCCGACGTCGAGAAGTCGCTCGGTGAGGGCGCCATCCAGCCGTGGTCCAGCGGCCACAACATCGAGTACTTCGGGCGGCTGCTCGAGGCCCTGGGCGACGCCCTCGGCTTCACCCTCAAGACGCCGTGGCAGGACCTGACCAGCAAGCAGCAGCAGGCCGTCCTGCACGGCCACGACACCGAGGTCCACGTCCGCTACCGCAACCGCTACGGCCGGGAGCGCAGCTACTACACGGCCTTCGAGGGCGTCCTGACCTTCCTGGAGCGGCGCCACGGCGAGGCGGAGAGCGAGACCAGCAGGGAGCGCTACGAGGGCTACATGCGGGAGGTCCCGTGCCCGGCCTGCCAGGGCGCCCGCCTCAAGCCCGAGGTCCTCGCCGTCACGCTGTCGGGCAAGTCGATCGCGCAGATCGCCTCGCTGTCGATCGCCGACTGCGCGGTCTTCCTGCGCGAGCTCGAGCTCGACGCCCGCCAGAAGCTCATCGCCGAGCGGGTCCTCAAGGAGGTCAACGAGCGGATGGGTTTCCTGCTCGACGTCGGCCTGGACTACCTCTCGCTGGACCGGGCCGCCGGCACCCTCGCCGGCGGCGAGGCCCAGCGGATCCGGCTCGCGACGCAGATCGGCTCCGGCCTGGTCGGGGTGCTGTACGTCCTGGACGAGCCGAGCATCGGACTGCACCAACGCGACAACCGGCGGCTCATCGACACCCTGGTGCGCCTGCGCGACCTCGGCAACACCCTGATCGTCGTCGAGCACGACGAGGACACCATCCACACCGCCGACTGGGTGGTCGACATCGGCCCGGGCGCGGGGGAGCACGGCGGCGAGGTCGTCGTCAGCGGCACGGTCGCGGACCTACTCGCCTCCGAGCGGTCGATCACCGGCGCCTACCTGTCGGGCCGGCGCTCGATCGAGGTCCCCGCGAAGCGACGTCCCAAGGACAAGAGCCGCAAGCTCACGATCGTCGGGGCGCGCGAGCACAACCTTCGCGAGGTCACCGTCGACATCCCGCTCGGGCAGCTCGTCGCGGTGACCGGGGTCAGCGGTTCCGGCAAGTCCACGCTGATCAACGACATCCTGGCCGCCGTCCTGGTCAACAAGCTCAACGGCAACCGCGAGGTCCCCGGCCGGCACACCCGCATCAACGGGCTCGAGCACCTGGACAAGGTGGTTCGGGTCGACCAGTCGCCGATCGGGCGCACCCCGCGCAGCAACCCCGCGACCTACACGGGCGTGTTCGACCACATGAGGAAGCTGTTCGCCGAGACCACCGAGGCCAAGGTCCGCGGCTACCTGCCCGGGCGGTTCTCCTTCAACGTCAAGGGCGGCCGCTGCGAGGCCTGCTCGGGCGACGGCACCATCAAGATCGAGATGAACTTCCTGCCGGACGTCTACGTACCCTGCGAGATCTGCCACGGCGCCCGATACAACCGCGAGACGCTCGAGGTCCACTTCAAGGGCAAGAGCATCTCCGAGGTGCTCGACATGCCGATCGAGGAGGCCGCGGAGTTCTTCGAGGCCGTGCCCGCGATCGCACGGCACCTGAGGACCCTCAACGACGTCGGCCTGGGCTACGTCCGGCTCGGCCAGCCCGCCCCGACGCTGTCCGGCGGTGAGGCGCAGCGCGTCAAGCTCGCCAGCGAGCTGCAGAAGCGGCAGACCGGACGGACGATCTACGTGCTCGACGAGCCGACCACCGGCCTGCACTTCGAGGACATCCGCAAGCTGCTGCTGGTGCTCGGCCGCCTAGTCGACCAGGGCAACAGCGTCGTGGTCATCGAGCACAACCTCGACGTCATCAAGACCGCCGACTGGGTCATCGACATGGGTCCCGAGGGCGGGTCGGGCGGTGGCACGGTGGTCGCCCAGGGCACCCCCGAGCAGGTCGCGAAAATCGAGGCCTCCCACACCGGCCGCTTCCTGGCCGACGTCCTGCGCGGTCGCGGGTCCGCCCCCGCACCGGTCCGCACCAGGACCGCTCCCGGTGCGTCCAAGCCCGCCGTACGCCGCAAGGCCGTCGCCGCACGCTGACCCGCCTGACCGGACACCCGGTGAGCGCTACCTTCACGCCCGCGGACCGGCGAGCCAGGCCCCGCCTTGCCGTCCCCTCGCCCCGGAAGGCCCGGCATGACCCCCTCCGCCCAGTCCCTTGGCTCCCGGCTGACCTGGACCGACCTACTGAGGTCGGCCGCTTCTATCAGCCGAGCCGTGGCCCGCGGCGCGGTCGTCGTCGGCTGCACGGTCGCGCTGCTCGCCCCCGCGCTGCCGGCCCTGGCCGCGGCACCGCCCGCGCCCGCCACCGGCCTGAGCAGGCAGCTCGGCGCCCACGGCCTGCAGTCGTCCTGGTCCGGGCACGGCACCGGCACGACGCTGGTCCGCTCCGTCGCCGGCCCCACACCGCCCAGCCTGACGCAAGGCAACGTCGTTCAGCCCTCGACACCTACGACGGCCTACGACACCAGCTTCACCAACACCGCCACGCGCAGCTACTCGGTCTGGGCCACGGACGCCGACGGCACGCCGAGCGCGACCCCGGCGATCCTGACGGTGGCCCCGCTGCCTCGTGCGCAGACGACCCTCACGCTCACCGCGTCCCCCGCGACGGTGCTGGCCGGGCGTCCGGCGACGCTCGTCGGAAGGCTTCGGCGGACCAGCGACGGGCTACCCCTGGCCGGGGCCAGCGTGACCATCCGCCGGCAAGTCCTGGGCAGCAGCACGCTCCTCCTCGTCGGCACGGTCACGACCGCCACGGACGGCAGCGTGCGCAGCTCCCTCACGGCGAGCCGCTCGGTGTCCTACTCCCTGCGCTACGCCGGGGACGCGTTCCTCGCCGCCGCCACCAGCCTCGGCCAGACCGTGCGGCTGCAGCCCCAGGTCTCAGCGGCGCTCGGCCGGACGACCCTCCCCTCGCGCGCGTCGACCACCCTGTACGGCGCGGTGCAGCCCGCGTACGCCGGGGTGGCCGTCGTCGTGCAGACGTGGTCGGCCACCGGCTGGCACGACGCACGGATCCTCCGGACGACCGCGTCGGGGACGTGGGCCACGACGGTAAGCCCGGGGATCGGTCGCACTCTCTACCGCAGCGTCCTGCCGGCCACGACGACGCACCTGCAGGCGATCAGCCCGAACCGGTTGCTGCAGGTGCTGCCCCGCACGCTCGTCACCGGGTCCAGCGGCAGCGACGTCCTCGATTTGGAGCGGCAGCTGGCCGGGCTGCACTACTTGTTCGGTGCCCAGGACGGCTACTACGACCGCGACCTCGAGCACGCCATCATCACCTTCGAGAAGGTCGAGGGGCTGGCCCGCAACGGCACCTGGGGCGCCGCCGAGCGGGCCCGCGCCCAGGCCCCCCGTGGCCTCCGGCCGCGCTTCCCGGGGATGGGGAGGGCCGTCGAGATCGACATCACGCGGCAGGTCCTCGTCTTGTCGCAGGGCGGCAGCATCGT
Source organism: Frankiales bacterium (assembly GCA_043732345.1). Classification (GTDB taxonomy): domain Bacteria; phylum Actinomycetota; class Actinomycetes; order Mycobacteriales; family SCTD01; genus RYN-111. Next base: position 9,576 of record JAYTHS010000082.1, read on the forward strand.
GCGGATCCTCGACGTGTCGACGATCAGCGAACGGCACTACCTGCAGGAGGGTGTCGACAACGTCGCGCACCCCCCGGGGGCGCTTCCACGTCATCCGCAAGATCGATGGCGTGCACATCGGCCCGCTCGGCACGCTCTACCGGCCGTCCTTCTTCTTTGAGGGCTTCGCGGTGCACGGCAACGACAGCGTGCCGACCTACAACGCCAGTCACGGCTGCGTCCGGGTGAGCAACACCGCCGCCGACCTGCTCTTCCCGCTGCTCACGATCGGGACCCCGCTCGCCGTCTACGACGTGTAGTCAGCGCTCAGCGCTGCAGCAGCCGGTCCAGCAGATCCTCGAGGGCGGCGACGCTGCGCTCGGTCCCCGAGGGCACGGCCAGCTCGGTGCGCTCCAGGAACGCGACCAGCACGGGGCGGGGCAGCGACACGCAGGCCGGCCGGCCGTACCGGTCGAGCTCGAGCCAGACCCGGTCCCGAACCAGGTCGGGTCGGATCCGCACGACTCCGTCCCCGGTCGGCTCGTCCAGGCCGTAGTGCAGGAAGTCCCGCAGGACCACCCAGCGGCCACGGGGCAGGGCCGGGTGCTCCGGCAGGGCGGTCAGCTCGAGCTGCACGGCCAGTGGGTCCGCAGGGGTCCACGTCAGCGTGAGCTCGGTGTGGCGTCCGGGGCCGGCGTGGGCGCCGTCGTCGATGACGACTTGCGTCCTCACGAGTGCCACGGAGCCTCCAGGCCAGGGTCTGTCTTTGGACGAAGGGTGGCACCGGACCCTCGCGAGCCGCCAGTCGGCTCCCCTGCGGACGTAGGCTTTGCGGATGGCTGACCCGGCGTCGTACCGTCCGGCGGCGGGGACGATCCCGGTGTCGCCGGGGGTTTACAAGTTCCGCGACGAGCGCGGCCGGGTCGTCTACGTCGGCAAGGCCAAGAGCCTGCGCAGCCGGCTGTCGTCGTACTTCCAGGACGTGCAGAACCTGCATCCCCGGACCCGCCAGATGGTGCACGCTGCGTCGTCGGTGGAGTGGACCGTGGTCGCCACGGAGGTCGAGGCCCTGCAGCTGGAGTACAGCTGGATCAAGGAGTTCGACCCGCGCTTCAACGTGAAGTACCGCGACGACAAGAGCTACCCGTCGCTGGCGGTGACGCTCAAGGACGACGTCCCGCGGCTGCAGGTGATGCGCGGCCCGAAGAAGAAGGGCGTCCGGTACTTCGGTCCCTACGCGCACGCGTGGGCGATCCGGGAGACGCTCGACCTGCTGCTGCGGGTCTTCCCCGCCCGCACCTGCAGCAACGGGGTGTTCGTGCGGGCCGGGCAGGTGGGGCGTCCGTGCCTGCTGGGCTACATCGACAAGTGCTCGGCGCCCTGCGTCGGCAGGGTCACGCAGGACGAGCACCGGGCCATCGTCGATGACTTCTGCGACTTCATGGCCGGCTCCTCGCAGCGCTTCGTGCGGCGCCTCGAGAAGCAGATGGCCGAGGCGGCGCAGTCCCAGGACTACGAACGGGCGGCCCGGCTACGCGACGACGTCGGGGCCCTGCGGCGGGCCTTGGAGAAGCAGGCCGTGGTGCTGGCCGACGGCACGGACGCCGACGTCATCGCGATCGCCGAGGACCAGCTCGAGGCGGCCCTGCAGGTCTTCCACGTCCGTGGCGGACGGGTCCGCGGGCAGCACGGCTACGTCGTAGACAAAGTCGAGGACGTCACGACCGGCGACCTCGTCGGACAGTTCCTCGCGCAGGTCTACGGCGAGGACGAGGACGAGTACGAGCTGCCCGAGGCGGTCCAGCGGCGGATGGCTCCTGGGGCCGGCGTCACCGTGGGCGCCGGCGCCGACGTCCCGCGCGAGGTCCTCGTGCCCGCGATCCCGCCGGACAGCGAGGCCATCGTTGCCTGGCTCCGTGAGCTGCGGGGGGCCAACGTCGACCTGCGCGTCCCCCAGCGCGGCGACAAGAAGGCGCTCATGGAGACCGTCCAGCGAAACGCCACCCAGGCCTTCGCCCTGCACAAGACCAAGCGGGCCAGCGACCTGACGGCCCGCAGCAAGGCGCTCGCGGAGATCCAGGAGGCCCTCGAGCTGACCGAGGCCCCGCTGCGGATCGAGTGCTTTGACATCAGCAACCTGCAGGGCACCTCCGTGGTCGCCTCGATGGTGGTCTTCGAGGACGGCCTCGCCCGCAAGTCGGAGTACCGCCGGTTCGCCGTACGAGGGGGTCAAGACGACACGGCCTCGATGCACGAAGTTCTCACCCGGCGCTTCGCCCGGCACCTGGCCGAGCAGGACCCCGCGCTCGACGAGGAGACCGGCCGGCCGCGCCGCTTCGCCTACCCGCCGCAGCTCGTCGTCGTCGACGGCGGTCAGCCGCAGGTCGCGGCGGCCCAGCGCGCCCTGTCCGAGCTCGGCGTGACCGACGTGGCCCTGGTGGGCCTGGCCAAGCGACTGGAGGAGGTCTGGCTCCCGGGCGACGACGAGCCGGTGATCCTGCCGCGCACCTCCGAGGGGCTCTACCTGCTGCAGCGGGTCCGCGACGAGGCGCACCGGTTCGCCATCGCCTACCACCGCAGCAAGCGCAGCAAGGCCATGACCGCCAGCGGCCTGGACGGGATCACCGGCCTGGGGGAGGGACGCCGTACCGCCCTGCTGCGACACTTCGGTTCGCTCAAGCGGCTCAGCGCCGCCACGGTCGAGGAGGTCTGCCAGGTGCCAGGCGTCGGACGTCGTACGGCGGAGGCGGTCGTGGCCGCGCTCGCCGGGGCACCCGCACCCACCCCGGCCTTCGACCCAGCGACCGGCGAGGTCGTCGCGTGATGCTCCAGCTGACCGTCGTGACGGGCATGTCGGGGGCCGGCCGGTCCACCGCCGCGAAGGCGCTCGAGGATCTCGGCTGGTTCGTCGTCGACAACCTGCCGCCGTCGTTGATCGGCACGATGGTCGACCTGGGGGAGCGCTCCAAGGGTGAGATCGACCGGATCGCCGTGGTGGCCGACGTCCGGTCCCGCGCCTTCTCCTCCGACCTGCGCACCTCGCTGGAGGAGCTCGCCGGACACGACGTCCACCTGCGGGTGCTCTTCCTCGAAGCCACGGACTCCGAGCTGGTCCGGCGCTTCGAGAGCAACCGCCGTCCTCACCCGCTCCAGCGCGACGGCCGGCTCGTGGAGGGCATCGAGGCTGAGCGGGTCCTGCTGCAGCAGCTGCGCGGCGACGCCGACCTCGTACTGGACACCAGCCGGCTCAACGTCCACGAGCTGCGGTCCCGGGTGAGCTTGGCGTTCGGCGACGCCACCGTCGCGGGTGGCCTGCAGCTGACCGTGATGTCCTTCGGGTACAAGTACGGGCTGCCCGTCGACGCCGACCTCGTCGCGGACTGCCGGTTCCTGCCGAATCCGCACTGGGTCCCGGAGCTGCGTCCCCACACCGGCCAGGACCCCGACGTCCGCGACCACGTGCTGGGCCAGCCCGGCGCGACCGAGTTCCTGGACCGGTACGAGGGGGTGGTGCGGCTCGTGGGGGAGGGCTACCTGCGGGAGGGCAAGCGCTACGCCCTGCTGGCGGTCGGGTGCACCGGCGGCAAGCACCGCAGCGTCGCGATGTCCGAGCAGCTGGCTGCCCGGTTGTCAGGACCCGGCTTCGAGGTGCAGGTCCAGCACCGCGACCTCGGGCGCGAGTGAGTCGCCCCTCCGGGCCGGCCGGGGGGCCACGCGTCGTCGCCCTCGGCGGTGGCCACGGCCTGTCGGCGTCCCTACGGGCGCTCACCCAGGTCACCGAGGACCTCACGGCAGTCGTCACGGTCTCCGATGACGGTGGCTCCAGCGGACGCCTGCGCGAGGAGTTCGGTGCCGTCCCGCCGGGCGACCTGCGGATGGCCCTGGCCGCACTGGCCGCGCCCGATGCGTGGGCCCAGGTCTGGACCGACCTGCTGCAGCACCGCTACCCCGGGGACGGCGCGCTCGGCGGCCACGCGGCCGGGAACCTGCTGCTCACCGGGCTCGCGCAGACCCGGCCCGGAGGGGTTGTCGAGGCCCTGGACCTGGTCGGGCGGCTGCTCGGCGCCCGCGGCCGGGTGCTGCCGGCCAGCTGCACCCCATTGCAGATCGAGGCCGAGGTCGTCGGGCTGGACCTTGCCGACCCGTACGGCAGCAGGACCGTCACCGGGCAGGTCGCGGTCGCCACGACCGCGGGGTCTGTCTCGACCGTCCGGCTGCTCCCCGTTGACCCGCCCGCCTGTCCCGAGGCGGTGGAGGCGGTCCTGTCCGCCGAGCACGTCGTCCTGGGACCCGGGTCGTGGTTCACCAGCGTGCTCACCCACCTGCTCGTGCCCGAGCTCCACGAGGCGCTGCTCGCGACCCCCGCCCGGGTCACCGTCGTGCTCAACCTGGCCCCGCAGGCCGGTGAGACCGACGGGTTCACCCCCGAGACCTACCTCGAGGTCCTGGGCGCCCACGCCCCGGAGCTCGTCGTGGACACCGTCGTCGCCGACACCGCCACGGTGCCGGACCCGCGTGGTCTGATGTCGGTCCTCGAGTCCATGGGGGGACGGCTCGTGCTGGCCCCGCTGGCGCTCGACGACGGCACGCCCCGCCACGACCCCGCGCGGCTCGCCCACGCCCTGCGGCTGGCCTTTGACCCCGTTCCGGGCCAGCCGGACCCCTCACCCCTCGGGAGCGCACGGATATGGCGATGACGGCGGCCCTTAAGGACGAGCTCTCGCGGCTGGTCATCACCAAGCCCTGCTGCCGCAAGGCCGAGATGGCGTCGCTGCTGCGCTTCGCCGGCGGCCTGCACCTCGTCGCCGGCAAGATTGTCGTCGAGGCCGATCTGGACGCCGGCAGCACCGCCCGCCGGCTCCGCAAGGAGGTCGCGGAGGTCTACGGGCACGCCAGCGACGTGCACGTCGTCGCCCCCGGGGGGCTGCGTAAGGGCAACCGGTGGATCGTCCGGATCAGCAAGGACGGCGATGGGCTGGCCCGGCAGTCCGGCCTGCTGGACGGGCACGGCCGGCCGGTGCGGGGGCTGCCGCCGTCCGTTGTCAGCGGCAGCGTGTGCGATGCCGCCGCGGCCTGGCGGGGAGCGTTCCTGGCCCACGGCTCGCTCACCGAGCCCGGCCGGTCCAGCTCCCTGGAGATCACCTGCCCCGGCCCCGAGGCCGCCCTGGCCCTGGTCGGGGCGGCCCGGCGGCTCGGCGTCCAGGCCAAGGCCCGCGAGGTGCGCGGCATCGACCGGGTGGTCGTGCGCGACGGAGATCTGATCGCGGTCCTGCTGACCCGGATGGGGGCGCACGAGGCGCTGATGGCCTGGGAGGACCGGCGGCTGCGCCGCGAGGTCCGGGCGACGGCCAACCGGCTGGCCAACTTCGACGACGCCAACCTGCGCCGCTCCGCCCGGGCCGCCGTTGCGGCCGGCGCCCGGGTCGCGAGGGCACTGGAGATCCTCGGGCAGGACGCCCCCGACCACCTGCTGCAGGCCGGTCGGCTGCGGCTCGAGCACGCCAACGCGTCGCTGGAGGAGCTCGGTGCGCTCGCCGAACCCCCGATGACCAAGGATGCGGTGGCCGGCCGCGTGCGGCGCCTGCTCGCGATGGCTGACAAGCACGCCGCCGACCTCGGCATCCCGGACACCGAGGCCAGCGTCACGGCCGACATGCTGGAGCCCAACGGCCCGTGACCCCGCACCCATGACCCCGCACCCATGACCCTGCACCCGTGACCCGCCCGCGGTGACCCCAGCTGTCGCGCTGGCGGGGGCGGTCGACGGGCAGGTGCTGCGGGCCGCCGGCTGGACGGTCCGGGGATCGCTGCGCCTCACGCCGTACGACGACCCCGCCGAGGTCGTCTCCTACGCCGGCCTCGCAGACCTGCTGGCCGACGACACCCTGCAGGCGGTCGCGCTCGACGGGGACGACCCGCTGACGGCCCGGCACCTGCCTGCGCTGATCGGTCACGGCCTGCATGTCCTGCTGCCCACCCCCGGGCCACTGGACCCCGACCTGCTCCGGCACGCCCGGCAGGCCCAGGGCACGGCCGAGGTCGCCGTCGGCCTGCTGGCGCGGTGGGAGCCGTGGGCGCTGACCGTCGCCGCGGCCCTGCCCCTGGTCGGGACCCCGGTCCTGCAGGCGACGGTGCGGGGCTGGCCGCGCGGGGCCGCCAGCGCTGCCGAGCTGGTCGACCTGGCCCGCTCCTGGTGCGGCGACGTGCTGTCGGTCGCGGCCGTGCCCGCCCCGCTCCCGGCCACCACGCTCGGGCCGGGGCTGCCGGTGGCGTGGGCCCTGCTGCACGAGGGCGGCGCCACGACGCTGGTCAGTCACGAGGGACCCTCGCCGCTGGCGCGCCTGTCCTTCGCCACGGCCCGGCTCGAGGCGGGCCCGCACGGCGCCCGGTGGCACGGCGGCGCCGAGCTGCCCCTGCTGGATCCGCCCGACCGGCGGGACGTGCCCTTCGCGGCCCCCGTCCCGGCCGGCTGCCCGAACGGTCTGCTGTCCTGCGCGGTGTCCCTGGCCGAGGCCGCCCTCACCGGCGAGGTCGATGTCGCCCGCTGGCCCTGGCCGGCCGACCTGGGTGACCTGCAGGCGGCTGCAGCCGTCCTTGAGGGGCTGCGCGAGTCGGCCCAGCGGCGAGCCCCCGTCCGCGTCGGCTGACCTCGGGAGCGCAGGGGCGCAGGTCGCACGACGTACGAGCCAGGCCTCAGATCCGGGGCTGAGCCGGGGCGCAGCTCGTACGTCGCACGAGTAAGGGGCCCGGAGGAGGAGGGCCCCCACGGCCTCGGCTGGCACCGGCCTCGCTAGCCTGCGGCCGACCGACACCGTCGTCGCAGCATCGAGGAGCACCCAGTGACCGTTCGCGTGGGCATCAACGGCTTCGGCCGCATCGGCCGCAACTTCTTCCGGGCCGTGCAGGCCAGTGGGGCCGACATCGACATCGTCGCCGCCAACGACCTGGGCGACCTGAAGACCATGGCGCACCTGCTAAAGTACGACTCGATCCTGGGCCGCTACCCGGCTGATGTGAGCGTCGTCGACGGCGGCATCCAGGTCGGTGACCGGCTGCTCGTGGTCAAGGCCGAGCGCGACCCGGCGAACCTGGCCTGGGGCGACCTCGGGGTCGACGTCGTCGTGGAGTCCACCGGGTTTTTCACCGACGCGACCAAGGCGCGCGCCCACGTCGACGCCGGCGCCCGCAAGGTCATCATCTCCGCGCCCGCCAGCAACGAGGACGTCACGATCGTCATGGGCGTCAACCACGAGGCCTACGACCCGGCAGCGCACACGATCATCAGCAACGCCTCCTGCACGACCAACTGCCTCGGGCCGATGGCCAAGGCGATCCACGACGAGTTCGGCATCGTCACGGGCCTCATGACCACCATCCACGCCTACACCCAGGACCAGAACCTCCAGGACGCGCCGCACAGCGACCTGCGCCGGGCCCGGGCCGCCGCCGTGAACCTCGTGCCGACCAGCACGGGTGCCGCCAGGGCGATCGGCCTGGTCCTGCCCGAGCTCAAGGGCAAGCTCGACGGATCGGCGATCCGCGTGCCGACGCCAAACGTCAGCCTGATCGACCTGACCTTCACGCCCAAGCGCGATACGACGCTCGAGGAGGTCAACCGGGTGCTCAAGGCGGCGGCGGATGCGGGGCCGCTCAAGGGCATCCTCGCCTACACCGACGAGCCGCTGGTCTCGATCGACCTCAATCACAATCCGGCGAGTTCGACCGTCGACAGCCTCGAAACCGCAGTGCTCGAAGGCAAGCTGGTGCGGGTCGTCAGCTGGTACGACAATGAGTGGGGTTTCTCGAACCGCATGGTCGATACGGCCGGGGCGATGGCGA
>JAYTHS010000083.1:0-1731 GCA_043732345.1 Frankiales bacterium
CTCCAGGTGCTCCGCCCGCACCACCCCCCTGTTGCCGGTAGCGGTGATGACTACGTCGGCCAGCGGGGCGGCCTGGGCCATCGGCAGGACCCGGTGCCCGTCCAGGACGGCCTCGAGCGCCCGACCCGGGTCCACCTCGGTGACCACGACGTGCGCGCCGAGCCCCCGAGCCCGCTCGGCGATCCCGGTACCGCACGGGCCGTACCCGGCCACGACGACCGTGCTGCCGGCCAGCAGCGCGCCGGTCGCCCGCAGCACCGCGTCCAGGGTCGACTGGCCGGTCCCGTGCCGGTTGGCGACGAGCCGCTGCAGCGGGGTGTCGTTGACGGCGACGACCGGCAGCCGAAGCGCCCCGGCGGCAGCGAGTTGACGCAGCCGCAGCACCCCGGTCGTGGTCTCCTCGACGCCGGCCCGGACGCCGGCCAGCAGGGTGGGCTCGGCGTGCAGGAGGTTGACCAGGTCGCAGCCGTCGTCCAGCACCAGGTCCGGCCTGGCGGACAGGACGCCCCGCAGGTGGGCGGCATGACCAGCCCGGTCGACGCCATGCCGGGCGAAGACCCCGACGCCCTGGACGACCAGCGTCGCGGCAACGTCGTCCTGGGTCGACAGGGGGTTGGAGGCCGCGAGGTGCAGCTCGGCGCCGCCAGCGAGCAGGACCCCGGCCAGCGCTGCGGTCTCGGTTGTCACGTGCATGCACGCCGCGACCGTCAACCCGGCCAGCGGCCGCTCGACGGCGAAGCGCTCGCGCAGCAGGCCCAGCACGGGCATGGACCGTTGGGCCCACTCGACCCGGCGGGAGCCCTGGTCGGCCAGGGACACGTCGGTGACGTCGTACGGCGGGGGCACGCCACGACACTAGGGTCGGGCCATGTCTGCCTCACCCGACCTCGACGTCTTCGCCCTCCTGCACGGCGCCCCGGGCTTCGTGGGGCTCATCGGCCCACGGGTCGTGACCTGCTCGCGGGAGGGTGTCGTCCTGCGCCTGGACGCGGGTCCGGAGCTGCACAACCACCTCGGCGGGCCGCACGCGGCCGTCATCTTCGGCCTGGGCGAGACCGCCGCTTTCGGCGTCCTGCTGGAGGTCTTCGGCGACGTCGGCGCGGTCCCGCTGGTCAAGAGCGTCGAGATCTTCTACATCGCCGTCGCGACCGGACCGCTGCTTGCTGAGGCGACGTTCACTGGCGACGAGGCCGGCACCCGGGCGGCCTACGACGAGCGCGGCTCGGCTAGCTTCCCCGTCGAGGTGGTGTTTCGCCGCGAGAGCGACGGCGTGCGGACCGGAAGCGCGACCTATCGGATGGTCCTGCTGCGTGGCTAGGTGTAGGCCAAGTTGCTTAGCCAGCTCACGAATCGCGAGCACGTCTCCCCCATGCCAGTGATCGCCGGGCTCGTCGTCCTGAGGCTGCGTAAGTGAGCGTGCATCTGGCGCCAGGCCGCAGCGCCCTCCTGGAAGCGGCCGATGTTCCGGCGATGGGCGAGGTCAGGCAACTCTGGAGGCGGCGTCGTACCCTGAAGTACGCCTGCTGCAGTTTGTCAGCCGCCGTAGCCACCGGGAATGTGAGGCTTGCCAGCTCTCCGAACCCCGCAGCTCGCACTGTCGCCTGGTTGAGGACCTCGCTAGCCCCTGGCCAGAATCGGGGCGTGCTTCACGCGGAGTCCTCCAGCAGGTCGGCGGACCGGGTCGGGGCAGCGCCCTTGCCGATGGAGTGGACCCGCGACGCGAGCAGGTAG
>JAYTHS010000084.1:0-6016 GCA_043732345.1 Frankiales bacterium
TGTCCTCCAGCAACACCGCAAGGCACTCAGCCGACAGCACCGGCTGGACCCGACGCGAGGCCCAATCCCTCGGCAACACCATCGGCGCATCAGTGGGGGACATGACCCCAACCTAACGTCAGGGTCCGACAGTTCCCACCGACGAGAAGCACCTGTGAACAGTACTTCTCGGGCCAGGACGGCACTTCGGCACTGTGTTGCCAAGGTCACCCTCATCACGAGGCGACACGTCTCGAGGTGCGGACCTCCTGCACATCGTCGGCGGCCGTGCTGGGGAGAGTGCAGTTTCAGGGGACCGATCTCCGCCTCAACGTCGTCGAGCCCGGGCCCGGTGTGACGCGGCACGACGTGTTCCCACCACCCGTAGGACAGCCAGGCTGGTTTGGTCGACCTCACTCGGTCACCTCCACGCCGGTGCTGGACGGCGCCACCCAGCCACGTCGACTCCGGGGGCCGTGACGAACAGCCCCGCTCGTGCTGCCGTGGGCCCTGGGCACACCGTCGCTGACCGCCGTCGCGTGGACCGTCCTGCGTGACCAGCGCCGCTGTCAGGACCAGCTCGTCCCAGTGGCCTTGAAGGAGCTGGTTCTGCTCGGCTCGCTCCACTCGGACCGGTACCCCCACGAGGTCGGTTCGCCACCCGCTCACCCCACCTCGACGTCACCGACGTCAACTCCGCCGTGAGGGAGCTGCACGTCCTCTGGACCGCCGTACGGCGCAAGACTCCGACCGGTGGCCGCGTCGACCAGGTCGTCCAGCGGGTCGGGACGACGGTCGGCAACCACGTGGTCACCCTCACCGTGCAGCGGCTGATCGATCTGGAACTGATAGCTCGGCAGCCGGTCACGGTCCTCGGGGTGCAGGTCCGTTCACAACTGACGCGCACGGCCGCCGGAGAGGCTGCGTGGCAGCACTTCCGCCGCGACCTGCAGGCCGTGACACCGTCTACCTCGTCCACGGTAATGCTGCTGGCCGCCCAGGGGCAGGCAGGGTCGATCAACAAGACGCTGCGGTCACAGGGGATGGACGGGACCGGCTTCGCGACCTTCGACTCCTCGGGCTGCTTCGACAGCTCGGGCGGTGACTGCGGTGACGGAGACGGCGGCGACGCGGGCGGCGGGGGCCACTGACGACAGTCAGACCTCGGGGTGTCGGGAGTCGTAGGCGACGAACCGCGGCACCAGCACCGCGACCAGGAGCGTCAGCGCGATGACGAGGACTCCACCGACCACGACCGCCGACTGCAGCCCTACGAGTGCAGCCGACCCCCCGGAGCGGGCATCACCCAGCCGAGGCCCACCGGCCACCACGACGATGAAGACCCCGCCGAGCCGACCCCGCATCGCGTCGGGCGTGGATGCCTGCAGGATCGCCGTGCGGAAGACCGCGGACACCATGTCGGCCGCGCCGGCGCCAGCCAGCATCACCAGGCCGAGCCACAGCTGCGACGTCACGCCGAAGCCGATGATGAACAGCCCCCACGCCACGATCGCGACCACGACGGCGAGCCCCTGCCGGTGGACCCGCCCGAGCCAGCCACCGAACAGCGCACCGAGCAGCGCCCCGCCGGCCAGCGCCGCGAACATCGCCCCCGCGCTGGCGGCTCCCCCGCCGTACACCTCGGCGGCGAGCGACGGGAACAGCGCCCGCGGCATGCCGAACACCATCGCGATGATGTCCACGACGAACGTCAGCAGCAGCACCTTGCGGGTCGCGAGGAACCGCAACCCCTCTACGACGCTCGCGAGGCCTGCCTTGGTGCCGCCACCCTCCGGCGCCATCGACGGCAGCGCCGCGACCGCCAGCAGCGAGGCCGCGAACGACACCGCGTCCAGGCCGTACGCCGCTCCGAAGCCGAAGGCGGCCACCAGGACCCCCGCCAGTAGCGGGCCCAGGGTCATGCCGGTGGTGAACTCGACCTGCCGCAGGGCGTTGGCGGCCGGCAACTGCTCAGGGGGCAGCAGCCGCGGTACGAAGGCCTGGCGGGCCGGGGAGTCCAGCGCGAACAGCCCCGACTGGGCGGCCACCACGACGTAAAGCAGCCAGGTCTGGTCGACGTGGAGCAGCGCCTGCACGAGCAGCAGCGTCGACAGCCCCGCCTGCGCGACGGTGGTCGCGAGCACCAGTCGGCGACGGTCGACGGCGTCGGCCACGGCCCCGCCGTACAGCCCGAGCAGGATGAGCGGGACGAGGCCCGCGATGCCCACGAAGCCCACGGCAGCAGCACTTCTCGTCTGCTCGTAGACCTGCAGCGGGATCGCGACCGACGTCACGGCCGTGCCGATGATCGAGACGGAGTCGCCGATCAGCAGGTTGCGGAAGCCCCGGGACGTGCGCATCGGGGTGGTGTCGACGGCGATCCGCCGAAACCGCGAACGCAGTCCCGTGGACTCCTCGACCTGCTCGGCTGTCACGGGGACAGTCTCTCGACCCTCCACTGGTCACCTGCACGGCGGTACCTCAGCCGGTCGTGCAGCCGGGAGGGCCGGCCCTGCCAGAACTCCACCGTCTCCGGTACGACGCGGAGCCCGCCCCAGAAGTCGGGCACGGGCACGGGCCCTCCCTCAAAGCGGGCCTCGAGCTCGGCCTGCCGGCGCTCGAGCTCCTCCCGCGACCCCAGGACCGTGGACTGGTGGGACACCCACGCCCCGATCTGCGAGCTGCGCGGACGGCTCAGGAAGTAGGTCGACGTCTCCTCGCGGGTGACCTGCTCGACCGACCCGATCGCGACGACCTGCCGCTCGAGCGCGATCCAGGGGAAGACCAGCGAAGCGAACGGGTTGGCCAGCGCCTCGCTCCCCTTGCGGCTCGTCAGGTTGGTGAAGACGACCAGGCCGCGGTCGTCCCACGACTTGAGCAGGACCGTCCGGGCACTGGGCCGACCGTCGACGGAGGACGTCGACAGCACCACGGCGTTGGGCTCCACCAGGCCTGCGGCATCGGCGAACCAGCGGCCGAACTGCTCGGCCCAGGTCGGCGCGAGGTCGTCCTCCGACAGCCCGGCGAGGGCGTAGTCACGGCGCATGGGGGCGGGGTCGACGGTCACGACAGCAGCCTGCCGCACACCCCCCAGGCGGGCACGGCAGACTGTCGAGGTGGGCCACCCCCCGATGACACCCTCGAGCGACGGAGCCGCCACGCATGGCTGACCAGACCGCCTTCAAGCCCGGTCTCGAGGGCGTCGTCGCCTTCGAGTCCGAGATCGCCGAGCCCGACAAGGAGGGCTCCGCGCTCCGCTACCGCGGCGTCGACATCGAGGACCTCGTCGGCAATGTGTCCTTTGGCAACGTCTGGGGCCTGCTAGTCGACGGCAAGTTCAACCCCGGCCTGCCGCCCGCCGAGCCGTTTCCCTTGCCGGTGCACTCCGGTGACATCCGGGTCGACGTGCAGTCCGCGATCGCGATGCTCGCCCCGGCCTGGGGGCTCAAGCAGATGCTCGACATCGACGCCGACCAGATCCGGCAGGACCTCGCGCGCACGTCCGTCATGACGATGGCCTTCGTCGCGCAGTCGGCCCGCGGACTGGGCAAGCCGATGATCCCGCAGAGCGAGGTCGACAGGGCCAAGAGCATCGTCGAGCGCTTCATGATCCGCTGGAAGGGCGACCCCGACCCGGCCCACACCAGGGCCGTCGACGCCTACTTCGTCTCTGCCGCCGAGCACGGCATGAACGCCTCGACGTTCACAGCCCGCGTCATCGCCTCCACCGGCGCCGACGCCGCTGCCAGCATCTCCGGCGCCATCGGCGCGCTGTCCGGTCCGCTGCATGGCGGGGCCCCTTCCCGCGTGCTCACGATGCTCGACGAGGTCGAGAAGGCCAGCAGCCCCGAGAAGTACGTCAAGGACCTCATGGACCGCGGTGAGCGCCTGATGGGCTTCGGCCACCGGGTCTACCGCGCTGAGGACCCCCGCGCCCGCGTGCTCCGTCGTACGGCGAAGGAGCTCGGCGCGGTCCGCTACGAGGTGGCCGAGGCCCTCGAGGCGGCCGCGATCGCCGAGCTCACCGAGCGCTATCCCGACCGACCGCTGCGCACGAACGTGGAGTTCTGGTCGGCTGTGGTCCTCGACTTCGCCGAGGTCCCGGCCCACATGTTCACCTCGATGTTCACCTGCGCCCGCACCGCCGGGTGGAGCGCCCACATCGTGGAGCAGAAGAAGCTCAACAAGCTCATCCGCCCCTCTGCGAAGTACGTCGGGCCGGGCCCCCGCCCGGTCTCGGCCGTCCCGTCGGACACGCTGCCCGCAGGGAACCAGGTCTGATGCAGATCCCTCCCGACCTCCTGCCCACTGACGGGCGCTTCGGGTGCGGGCCCTCAAAGGTCCGTCCGGAGCAGCTAGCCGCTCTCGCGGGCTCAGGTGACCTCATGGGGACCAGTCATCGGCAGAAGCCGGTTAGGCAGGTGGTTGGCAGGGTCCGCTCGGGCCTGGCCGACCTGTTCGCCTTGCCCGAGGGCTACGAGGTGGTCCTGGGCAACGGCGGGTCGACCTGCTTCTGGGACGTCGCCAGCTTCGACCTGGTGCGCGACCGGGCGCAGTTCCTCGTCTTCGGGGAGTTTGGCAGCAAGTTCGCCGAAGGTGTTGCTGCAGCGCCCTTCTCGGGCGAGCCGGTCATCGTCCGGGCCGACCCGGGGTCCGCACCCGACTGGGCACCGGAGGCCGGCATAGACCTCTACGCGACACCCCACAACGAGACCTCCACCGGCGTGGCCCGACCCGTCGCCCGCCCCGTCGGGGCCGACCCCGACGCACTGCACGTCGTCGATGCGACCTCCGGCGCGGGCGGCCTGCCCGTCGACGTCAGCCAGACCGACGTCTACTACTTCGCGCCGCAGAAGTCCTTCGCCTCCGACGGGGGGCTCTGGATCGCGCTGATGTCCCCCGCGGCCCTGGAGCGCGTGGCGTCGCTGTCGACGCGGTGGACGCCGCCGTTCCTGGACCTCCAGACAGCCATCGACAACAGCCGGCTGGACCAGACCTACAACACCCCTGCGCTAGCGACGCTCATCATGCTGGCCGACCAGGTCGAGTGGATGAACGCCCGCGGCGGCCTGGACTGGTGCGTCGCCCGGACGGCCGACTCCTCCCAGCGGCTGTACTCCTGGGCCGAACGGACGTCGTACACCACCCCCTTCGTCAGCGACCCGGCCCTGCGGTCGCAGGTCGTCGGCACGATCGACGTCTCCGACGTTGTCGATGCCGCAGCGGTGGCGAAGGAGCTGCGGGCCAATGGCGTCGTCGACGTCGAGCCCTACCGCAAGCTCGGTCGCAACCAGCTGCGGGTAGCCATGTTCCCCGCGATCGAGCCGTCGGACGTCGAGGCGCTGACGGCCTGCATCGACTACGTCGTGGAGCACCTGTCCTGACCGAGCCGCTGCCGCAGTCCTGGGTGCCGCGGGTCGTCAACGTGGCGCTCGCGTCATTCTTCCTGCTGTTCCTGGTCCCGCTGGTCGTCTTCCTGCCCGGACTACCCACGCTCGCCCAGGTGCTGCTCGTCCTGGTGGCGCTGCCCTTCGCGCTGCTGACCTTCCTGTGCCTGTGCTCGGCGGCGCGTCCGGGGTCTCTCGGCCGCTGGGCCCAGCGGGTGAAGGCCAAGCGCACCTCACGCAAGCAGGCTGACTGACGTCTCGCCTGCCCCCCACCCTCCGTGATCAACGGAAGCAGCAGGGGCGATCGCGGGCCCGCAACGCCCCTGCCGATTCCGTTGATCACGGAGGGTGGCAGGGAGAGGTTAGGGAGGGGAGGTTAAGGAGGGGAGGTTAAGGCAGGGAGCGGAGGGTCAGGGAGCGGTGACCACGGGAGTCGCGCCGGCCGGGCGGAAGCGGCTGCGGCTGACGGCGGCGACCAGCCCGAAGGCCGCTGCGAGCGCCGCGGCGCCGGCGAACATCACGCCCCACCGGTCAGCGCCGGCCAGCGGCGCGAGCGCGGCGGTGGCGCCCCCGCTGCCCAGGAACAGCGCGCCCGCGAACAGCGACACCATGGCCGCCCGGGCGCCCGGGACCGCCTCGGTGGCCCAGGC
>JAYTHS010000085.1:0-17292 GCA_043732345.1 Frankiales bacterium
CCGCTGACGGTGCTGGGCCCGAAACATGCCAGGTTGGTGATGCACGGGTAGTCGGTGGTTGCGGTCCCGGTGACTGTGGCGAAGCTGGTCTGGTCCGGCGGCGCGTCGAGGTAGCCGACGGCCTGGCCGACCGAGGACTGACCGGTGGACAGCGTGGTGAGGGCTCCCTGCACCTGGGCTCTGGCCGTGGCCCCGGTGGACAGGCCGGCGTTGGCGGCCAGCAGGCCCGCGTCGTACTGCAGGGTTGTGGGGTCGGCAGCGTCATCCACCGCCGTACCGACGCTCAGAGCGCTGCCTGCGACCTCGCTGACGATCTGGGGCAGGCTCGTGGCACTGCTGGAAATCTTGGTGTCGGCGCTGAAGGTCTTGGTCACACCGTTGCGGACCCAGGTCTCGGTCACGGTGACGGCCAGCGTTTGGCTCGGGGGCACGTCTGCCGTGGCGGACTGGCTGTCGTAGCCGGCCGGAGGCGTCACGACCGCGTTGTTCTGGTCGACGAACTGGGAGCTGACGGACTCGGTGAACCCGGGCAGTGCCAGGGCCGTGCGCCCGCAGGTGTAGGTCGAGGTTGCGCTCGTCCAGCTGCTGGTTGCGCACGCCGTGTTGGCGCCTACGCCCGTTGCGTCACGGAAATAGGTGTCGAGCAGGTCGATGTAGGGACCCGCCGAGGTGGCCACGTGGAACGGCAGGTTGCGCATGCTCTCCACCCGGGCTTGCAGCAGGTTCTTGGCCTGGGTGTTGAGCTTACCGACTTGCGTGGCGCTGATGGCCGTGACCAGCAGCGGGGTGGTCGCAGCGGCTGCGATCCCGAAGATCACGAGGGCAATCATCACCTCGACCAGGGTGAAGCCGTCCTGAAGCTGGGCTCTGCGGTGGCGCATGTCAGGCTCCCGACGAAGTGACGCGGCCGGTGAGCGCGTCGACGGTGACGGTGTAGGTCGACCCGCCGCCGCCGACGTTGAAGCTGCCGCCGCTGGCGGCGCCGCGGGCGTAGAACAGGATGTAGGCCGTGGTCGTGCTGTTGCGCTGGGCAAAGCCGATGCTGCTGAACGTGCTCCCACCCGGCGCGTTGTAGGTGTCGATGGCCGTACCCGAGGTGCAGGTGAAGCCTGCTGACAGGGCTCCCTGGTCGGCCCCGGGCACGCGGTAGACGGTCCAGGTCGTCGGGGTCGCCCCGGCCCCGAAGGTGACGCAGTAGGCCACGTCCTCGGCCACGGCCCGGCCCTGGACGGTGCGCAGCGTGCTCAAGCTCTCGCGGGAGGCACCCCGGGCGTCCAGGCTCTTCGCGACCGCGCTGAGGCCCAGGGTGCTGATTCCGGCAAGAACGCCGAAGAGCGCCATGCCGACGAGGAGCTCGACGAGCGTGAACCCCGACTGCCGCCGGTCCTCACGCTGGGGGTCAGGGGTCATGCTCATGGACTCGGCAGTTCGCAGGCTCGTCTTGAGCGCTGACAGGCTGAGCGATCCTTTCGGGTGACGATGCCACCCGACGAAGCGGACACAGCAGGAGGGGCGATTCGGCAATTGCCGAACCGCCCCTCCTACGGGCCCTGCTCAGGTGCCGCTACGGGCAGTCGCCCGCGACAGCGACGGCAGCGCCCGTCTTCTGGATCTGCTGGCCGCCGGTACCAGTCGCACTGACCTTCCAGTCCTGGCCGGTCTTCGGGTTCGAGATCGCGACGCAGTACGCGCCGATTGCCGGTCCACCAGCCACGACGGCCGTCGTGACCTTGCCGACAACAATCACATTGCCCGGCGAGAGGTTAATGCTCGAAACGGCGGTGCCGGCGGTGATGGTGGCCGCACCACCACCGTCAACGACAGTGACCGTGGCAGGCGAGTCGACGAGCGCGGTCGTGATCTCGGTGGCGATCGAGCGCAGGTCGCTCTTCTCGCTGGCCTCGTAGCCCTTCTTCTTCTGGGACAGGAACGCCGGGATGGCGATCGCGGCCAGGATGCCGATGATAATCATGACGACCAGGAGCTCAATGAGGGTGAAGCCCTCGTGGTTGTCCTGGGCCTTACGGATGCGAGCCAGCATTGCGATGTCCTCCTGGGACGGGATGGGTGTGAGCCGCGCGGTGGTACCGGGCAGGTCCCTCGCGCGACCCCTCGGAAGAGGAGGCCGGCCGAGGCAGCTGGGCTGACCACGTGGGTCCCCTGGCTTTGCGAACCCGCCTCACGGCGGGGTTGCCCTTCTGGCCCTGCGGCTCGATGACATTTACTGCTTCGGTCCGGCGGGGCGCCCGCTTGAGGGCTGGGCGGAGAAAGATCTCCCCCGAACGAATAGGGCCCCGACCTCGCGGTCGGGGCCCTTCTCGGCAGAACTAGACTGAACCTGCTACTTGATGACGTTCATCAGGCTGAAGATGGGCATGTACAGCGCGACGATCATGCCGCCGATGATCACGCCGAGGAACGCGATCATGAGGGGCTCGATCAGCGCCGTGAGGGCCTCGGTCGTCGCCTCGACCTCCTGGTCGTAGAACTCGGAGATCTTGTAGAGCATCTGGTCCAGGGCACCCGTCTCCTCACCGACCGTCATCATCTGGACGACCATCGGCGGAAAAATCGGGTGATTTTCCAACGGTTTGGCGAGGGCCTCGCCGGTTCGCACGCTCTCCTGGACGTCCTTGATGGCCCGCTCCAGCACGATGTTGCCGGTCGTCGCCGACACGATCTCCAGGCTCTGCAGGATCGGCACACCGCTTTTCATCATGGTCCCGAGGTTGCGGGTGAAGCGGCTCAGCGCGATCTTCTGCATGAGGAGCCCGAAGACGGGCAGCTTGAGCTTGAGGGGATCCAGGACGTTGCGGACCCTGATGTCCTTCTTCAATTTCGGCCAGGTCAGGACCATGACGATCCCGAAGACGATGAGCGTCGGGAGGACGAATTTCAGGGTGCTGGACAAAAAGACCAGGAAGCGGGTCGGCGCCGGCAGCTTGGCGTCGAAGCCCTTGAACAGCTTCGCGAAGACCGGAACGATGAACAGCAGCATCCCAGTGACACCGAGCAAGGCCATGCAGAACACCACGGTCGGGTAGGTCATCGCGGCCTTGATCTTGCCCTTAAGCTTGACCTCGGCCTCGTAGTTCTCCGCGATCTGCAGCATCGCCGACTCCAAGAAGCCACCGACCTCGCCGGCCCGGATCATGTTGACCATCAGGGGCGGGAAGATGTCGTCGTGCTTCATCATGGACGCCGACAGGGAGTTCCCGGACTCGATGTCGGTGCGGACCTGGGCGAGGACCGCGGCGAACTTCTTGTTCTCAGTCTGCTCCACCAGGATCGACAGGGCCCGCAGCAGCGACAGCCCGGAGCTGATCATGGTGGCGAACTGGCGGGAGAAGATGGCGAGCTCCTTGAGCTTCACCTTCTTGCCCAGCGACGGGAGAGACAGCTCGCGACCCATCCCTGCGTTGGCCTGCGTGATGGAGATGGGTGCGTAACCCATCTGCTTGAGCTTGCCGGCGACCTGGGCCTGGCTCTCGGCGTCGAGGTTGCCGGTCTTGATCTTCCCGTCCCGGTCCCGGACCTTGTACTCGAACGTGGCAGTAGCGCTCATCTCGTCCTCAGCTCCGGCCGCAGAGCCGGTTGAAGTCCTCAACCTGGTGGCATTTCTCGAGTGCGGCGTCGTAGGTGATCTTCCCCTGCTTGACCAAACCGGCGAGGCTGGCGTCCATCGTGATCATCCCGTACTTTCCGCCCGCCTGAAGGGCCGAGTAAATCTGGTGGGTCTTTCCCTCACGGATGAGGTTCCGGATGGCTGGCGTCGCTGTCATGATCTCGACGGCGACCACGCGCCCCTTGCCGTCGGCGGTCTTGACCAGCTGCTGGCAGACCACCCCCTGCAGGGCCCCGGAGAGCATGACCCTGACCTGCTGCTGCTGGGACGGCGGGAAGACGTCGATGATGCGATCGATCGTCTGCGCCGCGTCCTGCGTGTGCAGGGTCGCCATGACGAGGTGACCGGTCTCCGCGGCGGTCAGGGCGATCTCGATCGTCTCGAGGTCGCGGAGCTCGCCGACCAGGATGATGTCTGGGTCCTGGCGCAGTACGTGCTTGAGCGCGTTCTTGAACGACAGCGTGTCCTCGCCCACCTCTCGCTGGTTGACGATGCAGCTCTTGTGCTCGTGAAGGAACTCGATGGGGTCCTCGACGGTCATGATGTGGTCCTCGCGCTGCCGGTTAGCGGCATCCACCACGGCGGCCAGCGTCGTCGACTTCCCCGAGCCGGTCGGCCCGGTGACGAGGACGAACCCACGGGGGAGCATCGCGAAGCTGCCGATGGTGGGCGGGACCCCGAGCTGGTCCAGCGGCTTGATCTCGTAGGGGATGAGCCGGAAGGCAGCCCCCATCGAGTCCCGCTGCCGGTAGACGTTGACGCGAAAGCGTGCCCGTCCGGGAACGCTGTAGGCGAAGTCGAGCTCCAGGATCTCCTCGAACTGCTCCCGCTGCTTCTGCGACATGATGGCGTAGAGCACCTTCTGGATGGTCTGGGGCGTAAGGATGACGCGATCCTCGACGGCGACCAGGCGGCCGTTTTCTCGCACGGTCGGAGCTGCCCCCACTGTGAGGTGCAGATCGGAGCAGCCCCGCTCGAGGACGTGGATCAGCAGGTCCGTGAGGAACATGCTGTCGTCGGAGGTGTCCTCGGCTCCCACGCGGACCATGCCCTCGGGCGCTCTCGCCAGGGCCTCGCCCGTCGGCAACGCAGGCGCAGCGACCACGGAGGAGGCAGCGGCACGGATCTCGGGGACGGCTGGGGCCGGCGGTGCCATGGTGACTGAGGGCAGTGGCGCGCTGACGGCAGGTGCGGGGGCCAGCCGAACGGGTGCTGGGGCGACCTGTGCCGGCACGAGGGCCACCAAGGGCGTGGGGGGCACGGGAGGTACCGAGACCAGCGGGACGTAGGCCGTGGAAGCGGGATCCAGCGTGACGGCTGTGGCCGGAGCCACCGTCGCGGGTGCCGCGGAGGCGAAGGTCATAGCGGGCTGGGCCGCGCTGATCGGGTCGGTCGCCTGCAGCTGCGGCGAGGGCGTCCACGAGGGGTCCAGCGGCGAGGCCGCGACCGGCTTCAGGCTCGGCGCCGCGAAGAAGTCGTCGAGACCAGACGGTCCCTGGTTCGTGCTCACATGCCCTCCCTGTGGACCCGCCGACCGGGTCCCCAGGTGCATCGACCACGACCGGTGTCGCCTTGAGGTTCACACGACGACGCGGAGGATCTCCTCGGCCGACGTCACGCCCTTCATGACCTTGAGCAGGCCGTCGTTCCGCAACGTGATCATCCCCTCGGCCACGGCGTGCCGGCGGATCACCATCGAGGAGCAGCGCTCCACGGTCATCCGCTCGATCTCCTCATCCACGGCCATGACCTCGTGCAGGGCCAGCCGGCCCTTGTAGCCGGTCTTGGAGCAGGCGCTGCACCCGATGGGGCGGTAGAGCGTGGGCAGCTCTTCGCCGTCCTGCCAGGGGAAGTGGTTCTCCAGCAGGGTCTGCTTGGTTGGCACGTAGGCCTCCTTGCACTTCGGGCAGAGCCGGCGGGCGAGCCGCTGGGCGAGCACGCAGTCCAGGGCCGAGCCGACAAGGAAGGGCTCGATGCCCATCTCGGTGAGGCGCACGATCGCCGACGGGGCGTCGTTGGTGTGCAGCGTCGACAGCACGAGGTGACCGGTGAGAGCCGCCTCGACGGCGATGTGCGCCGTCTCTCCGTCGCGGATCTCACCGAGCAGCACGATGTCGGGGTCCGAGCGCAGGATCGAGCGCAGTGCCGCGGCGAAGGTCAGCCCAGCCTTGACGTTGGTCTGCACCTGGTTGATGCCGGGGAGCCGGTACTCCACCGGGTCTTCGACCGTGATGACGTTGACCTCGGGCCGACTGACGATGTTCAGGGTCGCGTACAGCGTTGTGGATTTGCCGGACCCGGTCGGCCCGGTCACCAGGATCATCCCGTACGGCTTGACGAAGCTCCGCGAGTAGACCTCGTAGTTGGGGTCGGAGAACCCCAGGTCGGACAGCTTCAGCATCGCGGTCGAGTTGTCCAGGATCCGCATGACAATCTTCTCGCCCCACACGGTCGGCAGCGTCGCCACTCGCAGGTCGATCTTGCTCCCGTTCGCGGTGACGGACAGCCGGCCGTCCTGCGGGATGCGTCGCTCCGCAATGTTGATGTCCGCCATGATCTTCAGGCGCGACGTCACCCCAGCCGTGATCGTCTTTGGTGAACGCATGACCTCGTGCAGCACCCCGTCGATGCGGAAACGGACGCGAAGGTCCCGCTCCGCCGGCTCGATGTGGATGTCCGAGGCGCGGTCCTGGATGGCCTGCGTGATGAGCAGGTTGACGAACTTGACGATCGGCGCATCCTCGACGATCTCCTTGACCTTGCTGAGGTCGTCCTCCTCGTCCTTGGCGTCCAGCGCCAGGGTGAGGTCGTCCATCTCGGCCTCACCGCGGTGATAGCGGTTGATTGCCGCCAGCACATCGGGTCGGGTCGCGACGACCGGTCTGACCTCCAGGCCCGTGAGCGCCCGGATGTCGTCGATGGCAAAGACGTTGGCCGGGTCGGCCATCGCGACGACGAGCTTGCCCTCGTCGTACCCGATCGGGAGCGCGTTGTGCCTGCGGCAGACGGTATCCGGAACACGCGAGACCGCCGAGCCGTCCACCGGGTAGTCCGACAGGTCCACGAAGCGCAGCCCGATCTGCGTGGCCAGCGCCGCAACCAGCTGGCCCTCCGACAGGTGGCCAAGGTCGACCAGGACCCGGCCGAGCGAGCGGCCGAGTCGACGCTGCTCCTCGATCGCGGTCGACAGTTGCTCGGAGGTGAGGAGCCCGTCCTCGAGCAGGATGTCGCCGAGCTGCTTCACACATTCTCCCAGGTCGAGGGGCCTGTCAGTTCCATCGGACGACGTGGCCCCCTCCTTGACCCGGGGGTCTTCAGTCGCGCCAGGCCAGGGCCGCGGCGAGCTGCTCCAGCGCGACCGACTGCTCCGAACCGGCCGTCAGCTGCTGCACCGTCCCGTCACGGAACCCCAGCGCGACGCGCGAGGGCGGCTCGCCCGGCACGACGGGCAGCCGGGGTGCAGGAGGCAGCGGAGCGGGCAGCGATGGTGCGGCCAGCGGCTCTGCGGGTGGTGGCCCTGCGGCGGGTGGCTCTGCGGGTGGTGGCGTTGCCAGAAGTGTCGGCACGGACGGCGCCGGAGCAGGTAGTAACCGTGCCGGAGGGATCGGTGCGGACAGCGGCGGCGCAGGAGCTCGCAGAGCGCGAGGTCCGGCAGGCAGCTCGCGCACGGCGGCACCCAGCTCGTGCCTGCCGCGCCTTTTCCGGCCGAACGGCCACATCAGGCGTGCGCGGGCTCGGCGTCGAGGGAGTCCACGACGGAGTAGAGCAGCGCCAGCAGCACGGCCTTGACCGACTCACGGTCCGTGGCGTCGCACGGGACAACCGCGACCTCCTCGGCCAGGCCGAGCACGTCGCGGACGTGCTGCTCGTCGGCCGGGTCCAGACCCGCGGACCGGTTGAGGGCCACGACGAACGGCACCCGCGCCATCTTGCGGAACGCCTCCAGGATGCCGACCGCCTCGTCCAGGCCGTCCTGCCGGGAGCTGTCGACGAGCAGCACGTAGCCGAGCATGCCCTCGCCGAGGATCTCCCACATGAAGTCGAAGCGGTCCTGGCCGGGCGTGCCAAACAGATACAGCACCAGGTCCCGGTCGATGGTGATGCGCCCGAAGTCCATAGCGACTGTCGTCTCAGCCTTGCGGCTCTTGGTGTGGTCGGTGATGTCCTTCTCGGTCGACAGCACCGTGATCTCGCTGATGGTGCGGATCAGGGTCGTCTTGCCGGCCGAGAACGGCCCAGTGACGACGATCTTGACGGCCGTGCCCCCGTGCTTGCGCCGGCCGGGACTCCTGGCGGCCACTACAGACCCCTCACGCCGGCGATGAGGCGGAGCAGCAGGCTCTTGTTGACCGAGGGGTCGCGGTCGATGTGCGTCGAGGCGGCGGGCAGTGCGTCGAGCTGCAGGGCGTGGGCGCCGGACACCGAGCCCACCTGCGAGCTGCCCCCGGCAGGGGCCGGACCGGCGGAGGGAGCACCGGCATGGGAGGCGTGCGATCCGGTCGCGGACCGCGGGCCCGCACCGGCGGACGTCTCCTGGCCGTTGGCGTGCGCGGACACGGACCGGGCTCCCGCGAGCTCCGCGTTGGCCGAGGCGCGGGCGGTCACGCTGGCAAAGCGAGCCAGGGCTGGCAGCGGCTCCTCGGCGTGCTCGACCTGGCGGGGTGCGGTGAACGGCTCGGGGCGTTCGGGGATCACGGGGGACGCTGCAACCACCGGCGCCACCGGAACGGCACCGGTCTCGAGGGCCACGAGCAGCTCCTGGCGCTGCTGCAGCGGGCTCGGCCCCGTGGCCGGCGCTCCGACGGTCAACAGCCCGCGGGCGGTGAGGTCGGCCAACGCCGTGACCACGACGTACTCCCCCGTGCCAGACAGCGAAACGAGCTCCGCGACGGTGCGGACACCGTCGACCAGCGCAACCAGGGTCCACTCAGGCAGGGTCAGGACCGGCTCGGCGGAGGGCAGCGGCACCAGCGTGACCACGTCGGTCGCCTGGGGGACGGCCGTGGACAACGAGCCCCAGGCCTCGATCCGCCGTCGGCCCTCGGCGACGACGTCCTCGACGGGCAGCACGGCCCCCAGGTCGTCAGGGTCGGCCTCGTCGACCACGAAGGCGAAGTCGCCGTCGGGCCAGCGCAGCAGGTCGAAGACGGCGTCGGTGGCCTGCTCGGCAGCGACCCGGCCCAGCAGCTCAGGCTCGATGCTGCCGCCGTCCGCGATGGCTCGCGCCAGGCCCGAGCCGGGGTGGTCCAGGACCTTCTCGACCGCGTCCGCCAGGGCGTCATCCCCGACGAGCCCGCTGCCGACGAGCCGACGGCCGAGGGCCTGACGGCCGACGTCGGACCGTGCCCCCGTGACGGCGCCGTCCCGCAGGTACACGACCCCGTGCTGCTGGTCGCGACGCAAGTGCAGCGCCCCGGTCTTCTTCGTGTAGCTCAGCAGCTGGAAGATGTCGGGGAGGCTGAACGCGTCGAGCGTTCCCTCGAGCCTCATGTCGGTCCTGTCTGGGTGCTCGGTGTCGGGTAGGGGCGGTGGACTAGGAACAGGTGGGGGCGTCGCCCGGCATGACCGAGCCGCTGGGTGCGTACGACGTCCAGGCGTGCGCCTCGGCGGCGGGCGCCCAGGCCGGCGCCTGCGCGGTGGGCGCCCAAGCGGGCGCCTCGGTGGCCGGGGGCCAGGCCGGAGCGTCGGGCAGCGGGGGGACGGCCTGCAGCACGTGCTCGGTGAGGGGCTCGGGCAGGTCGGTCGGCTCGCCGGCGCGCAGGCCGTCGGCGGCGTGCACCTCGTCGCGGTGCGTCTCGTCGCTGGGCACCTCGTCGCGGAGCACCTCGGCAACGACGGCCGCGGCCCGACGTACCTCGAACAGCATCATGCCCGCCTTGGCACCCCGGGCCGCCACCGCGACCAGGACCGCCTCATCGTCGGCGGAGACCAGGAAAACCGTCCCGTTGTCGCCCTCGATGTAGACCTGGGACAGCTCACCGCGGCCCAGGCCCTGGGCGGCGCGCTCTCCGAGGCTGAGCAGGGCGGCGCTCATGGCCGCGACACGGTCCTCGTCCATGTTCGGCGGCAGGGCGGCGGCCATCGGCAGGCCGTCGAAGGAGACGACGGCCGCAGCCTCGAGCTCCGGTGTCTGTGCGAGCAGGGCGTGGATGGCCCGGTCGAGCCGCTCCGAACGGCTCCCCGCGTGCAGCTCCGACATGTTGCACGCCTCTCGTGACCCGGGGCCCATAGGGGCCGTCCCGGTCCCATCGGCGCTCCGGGAGACAGGCTTGAGTCACTCTGCGTGACCGCTCATCTCGGCAGTGCGGCCCGCATCGCCTCCAGCGGCGCCGCCCGGCCGGTCATGAGCCTGACCTGCTCGGCGGCCTGGTGCAAAAGCATCTCCCGACCACCGACGACGGTCCCACCGGCGCGCTGCCACTGGACGGCCAGCGGTGTCGGCCACGGCGCGTAGACGACGTCGAGCAGCACCGGCAGGCCTCGGGGGTCCAGGTCGACCCGAAGGGCATCGAGGGCGCCGGCCGGCGTGGTGTTCACGACGACGTCAACGTCGGGCTGCTCGAGCAGGTCCGCCGACAGGACGCCGAGGTGGGGGCGCACGCCCATACGAGCGGCTGCGTCCAGCAGCGGACCGGCCCGCGAGGGGTCGCGCACCAGCACGTCCGGGGCCGTCTCCCCCAGCTCGGCCAGCGCGGCCAGCGCCGAGGCGGCCGTGGCCCCCGCTCCGATGACGACGCCCCAGGAGACCCCGTCGACCCCGGCCGCCCGAAGGCTGGCCACGATGCCGTGGACGTCGGTGTTGAGGCCGCATCGCGTCGGCAGCAGGACCGTGTTGACCGCTCCGGTCGCCACGGCGAGCGGGTCGAGCTCGGTCAGCAGGGGCTGGACGACCTGCTTGAGCGGCATGGTCAGCGACAGGCCCCGCCACGATGGGTCCAGCCCGTCGAGGAAACTCGCGAGCCCCGCCGGCAGCACCTCGATTGCGTCGTACGTCCAGTCGAGCCCGAGGGCGGCGTAGGCGGCCCGGTGCAGCACCGGCGACAGCGAGTGGGCGATCGGCGAGCCCAGGACGGCGGCCCTGTGCGGCGGCACCTAGTAGACGCCGTCCCGCTGCGCCTTGGCCTTGGCCAGCAGGAACTCGTCGTACGACGCGGTGAACAGGGAGTGGCCAGCCTTGTCGATGGTGATGAAGAACAGGGCGTCACCGGAGGCCGGGTGCAGGGCGGCCGTGAGGGCCTTGCCGCCCGGTGAGCTGATCGGCGTCGGGGGCAGCCCGGTGTGCCGGTAGGTGTTGTAGGGCGAGTCCACCTGGATGTCGGTCAGAGACAGCCGCGCCACCTTCTCGATCCGCAAGTAGTTGACGGTCGAGTCCAGCTGCAGCTTCATCCCCTTGCGCAGACGGTTGTAAATGACGCCGGCGACCTTGGCGCGGTCGCTGTCCAGCGCCGTCTCCGCCTCGATCAGACTTGCCACCTTCACGATGTCGTACGGCGTGACTCCCAGCGCCCGGGCCCCGCCCTCGAGGTCCAGCGAGGCAGCCTCCTCGCCGAAGCGCTGCGTGAGCAGCGTCAGCACGGCGACGGCCCCGGTGCCCGGCTCGACGTCGTAGGTGGCCGGGAACAGGAACCCCTCCGGACGGCCGCCGGCATACGCCGGGAGCTTGAGGGCGGTCGACCGGGACAGAGCCGCGAGCAGGTCGGGGCGCGTGACCTGCGTCCCGGCGACGATCCGGTCCACGACCTTGGCAAGCGCCGTCCCCTCGGGGATAGTCACCCGGCTGCGGAGCCTGGCGGCCGGGTCCAGCAGCAGCTGCAGGGCCGAGACTGCGCTCATCCGCCGGCGGAGCTGGAAGAAGCCCGGCTGCACAGAGCGCGACCTCGCATCGCCGGAGGCGGCCTCGGTGAAGGCGCCGGTGCTGCGCACGACCCCGTCGGCGAAGAGCGTGACGCCGATGTCGCGGGCGGTGTCACCCTGCCTGACCCGCACGACCACGGTGCCGGTGCCGGTGCCGGTGTAGTCCTTGTTCCCTAAGACACTGCGGTAGAGGCGTTGGCCACCCAGGACGACCCCGGCCACCAGCGCCAGCAGGACGATGGTTACGGCCAGCAGGCCGACGGGCTTGGGCAGCCTCCGAGGCGGTGAGCTCACCGGATGACCCTAGCGAGCGCGCTCCAGAAAGCCCTGCAGGAGCGCGACGGCCGCCGCCTGGTCTACGATCTTGCGGGCCGCCTGCCCCTTCTTGCCCGAGGCCCGCAGGGCCGCCGTCGCCGTCACGGTGGTCAGCCGCTCGTCGACGAGCTCGACCGGTAGGTCGCATCGGGAGCTAAAGACCTGCGCCCAGTCCCGGGCCATCTGGGCACTGGCGCTGTCCGACCGGCCGGACAGCGAGGTGGGGAGCCCGATGACCACCAGGACGGCCTGCCGCTCCTGGGCGAGCTCGACGACCCGGGCGTGGCCGGGTGCGGGGACGGTCTCGACCGGGCTGGCCAGGACGCGGTCGGGGTCGCTGGCGGCCACCCCGACCCGGACGGTCCCGACGTCGACCGCGAGCACGACCCCCGGCCGCCTGGTCACGGAGATGGGGTGTAGCCGGAGGTCACGAGGTGGCGACGCGGCCGACGAGGTGCTCGGCGAGCTCCAGCGCCCGGCCGATGCCGGCGGCGTCGGTCCCGCCGCCCTGGGCGACGTCGTCTTTTCCCCCGCCCTTGCCGCCGACGGCCGGAGCCGCCTCGCGCAGCAGCGCGTTGGCCGACAGCCCGCGGGCCCGGCCTGCGTCGTTGACGGCGGCGACCAGGGTGACCCGGTCGCCGCCGCTGGCGACGACGACGGCAGCGGGCCGGTCCTGGGGCAGCCGGCCCCGGACGTCGAGCGCCAGGGCCCGGACGAGGTCGCCCGGGGTGCCCGCGGGCGCCTCGATGGCGGCGAAGGCGAACCCGAAGACGTCCTTGGCGGCGGCGGCGAGCTCGCCGGCGCGCTGCAGGACGGCCCCGGCCCGCAGGCCGGCCAGCTCCTTCTCGACCTCGCGGAGCTTGTCCAGGACGGAGGCCACCCGCTCGGGGACCTCCTCGGTCGGGACCTTGAAGGTGCTCGCCAGCTGGCTCAGCAGGACGTGCTCGCGGGCCAGGTAGCGGTAGGCGTCCAGTCCGACGAGCCCCTCGACCCGGCGTACGCCGGAACCGATGCTGGCTTCGGACAGCAGCGTGACCATGCCGAGCTGGCCGGAGCGGGCCGCGTGCGTGCCACCGCACAGCTCGCGGGCGTAGTCGCCGACCTCGACGACCCGGACGGCGTCGCCGTACTTCTCGCCGAACAGCGCCATCGCGCCGATGCGCCGGGCCTCGTCCTGGGTCGTCACGAAGGCGCGGACCTCGAGGTCGGCGAGCGCGATCTCGTTGATCTCCTGCTCGACGTCCTTGAGGACGGTCACGGGTACGGCGCCGGGGCTGGCGAAGTCGAAGCGGAAGCGGCCGGGTGCGTTGAGCGAGCCGGCCTGGGTGGCCTGCTCGCCCAGCGCGGCCCGGAAGGCCTTGTGCACCAGGTGGGTCGCGGTGTGGGCGCGCGAGATCGCCCGGCGCCGCTCGGTGTCGACGACCGCCAGGACGCTGCCGCCGACGGTGACCTCGCCGCTGAGGACCCGCGCCCGGTGCACGACCAGGTCGGGCAGTGAGCGCTGGACGTCGGTGATCTCGAGGACGGTGCCGTCGGCCAGCGTGATGCGGCCGTTGTCGGCGAGCTGGCCACCGCCCTCGGCGTAGAACGGGGTCCGGTCCAGCACGACCTCGACGGTCGAGCCCTCCCCGGCGGCGGTGGCGCTGACCCCGTCGACGAGCAGGCCCCGGACGGTGGCCTCGGAGGTGGCCTCGGTGTAGCCGGTGAACGTGCTCGCCCCGGCGGCGTCGAGCAGGGTTCGGTAGGCGCTGACGTCGACGTGGCCGGTCTTCTTGGCCCGGCTGTCGTCCTTGGCCCGCTGCCGCTGCTCGGCCATCAGCGACCGGAAGCCGGTCTCGTCGACGGTCAGGCCCTGCTCGGCGGCCATCTCCAGCGTGAGGTCGATCGGGAACCCGTGGGTGTCGTGCAGCGCGAAGGCGGTGCCGCCGGACAGCACGCCGCCGGTCGCCCGCGCCTGCGGGACGGCGGTGTCAAACAGCGTCGCGCCCTTGCTGATGGTCTCGAGGAAGCTGGCCTCCTCGGCGATCGCGACGGCCTGGATACGCTGGCTGTCCTGCACCAGGGAGGGGTACTGCGGACCCATGGCCTCGGTCGCTGCCGACACCAGCTCGCTCAGCGTCGGGTCGAGGGCACCCGTGAGGCGCATGGCCCGGACGGCCCGGCGGGTGATGCGGCGCAGCACGTAGCCGCGACCCTCGTTGGACGGCGTGATGCCGTCGCCCATCATCATCAGAGCGGTGCGGACGTGGTCGGCCACGACCCGCAGCCGGACGTCGGAGCCGGGCTCGGCGCCGTACCGCACGCCGGTCAGCGCCGAGGCGCGGTCCAGGATCATGCGGCTGGTGTCGATCTCGTAGAGGTTCTCGACGCCCTGGAGCACCGTGGCCATGCGTTCCATGCCCATGCCGGTGTCGATGTTCTGCTTGGGGAGCGGTCCGGCGATGTCGAAGTCGACCTTGCTGCGGACCTCGGCGAGCTGGAACTGCATGAAGACCAGGTTCCAGACCTCGAGGAACCGGTCGCTGCCGGTCGCTGGGCCCCCGGGCGGACCGGTGGTCTCGCCGCGGTCGACGAAGATCTCCGAGCACGGCCCACCGGGGCCTGGCACACCCATGTGCCAGTAGTTGTCGCTCTTGCCCAGTCGCTGGACCCGCTCGGCCGGGACCCCGATCGTCCCTCTCCAGTAGTCGGCGGCCTCGTCGTCGTCCAGGTAGACCGTGACCCACAGGTCGCGCTCCGCGAGCCCGTAGCCACCGTCGGCCTGGCTCCGGGTCAGCAGCTCCCAGGCCAGGTCGATGGCGCCGGCCTTGAAGTAGTCGCCGAAGCTGAAGTTGCCGGCCATCTGGAAGAACGAGCCGTGCCGGGCGGTCTTGCCGACCTCCTCGATGTCCAGCGTGCGGACGCACTTCTGGACGCTCGCGGCCCGGGCGTACGGCGCCGGCTGCTCGCCGAGGAAGAACGGCTTGAAGGGCACCATGCCGGCGTTGACCAGCAGCAACGTCGGGTCGTCGGCGATCAGGCTCGCGCTGGGCACGACGGTGTGGCCGCGGCTTTCGAAGTGGCCCAGGAAGCGGGACCGGATCTGGTCGGACTGCACCTAGCTGTCCACGACGTCGTGGCTGCCGTCCAGGCCCAGGCCTGTCCGCAGCTCGTCCTCGCGCTCGACCATGCCGGCCCGCACCTCGACGCCGAAGTCGCGGATCGCCGAAGACAGGCCGCCGAGGGCTCCCGTGACCCCGCTCTGCACGCCGGCGGGGGTGAAGCGGGCCGCCGTCGCGGTGAGCTTGCGGACCAGCAGGACCCCGGCGGTCGCCCCGAGCGCGATGTAGAACAGTCGGCGGGTCACTTGGCCGCCTTCTTGCTCGCCTTGATCTCGGCCTTGACCCGCTTCTCGACGTCGGCCGCGTTGCGCTTGCCGGCCGCCTTGCGGACGCCGTAGGAGAAGGCCGCGACCTTGATGACCGGCGAGCCGAGGGTGGCGGAGAAGACGCTGGCCAGGGCCGAGATGTTGCCGGTGATCGACTGGACGTTGGCGGTGATCGCGTCGACCCGTACGAGCTCGGAGTTGACGTGCGTGACGGTGCCGGTGACCTCCCCGAGCAGCGGGACCGTTTTGTCGGTGATGCCGCTGACCAGCTTCTCCAGCTCGCGCACCACCTTGGTCAGCTTCACGATCAGGACGACCAGGGCGATGGCGAGCACGACGATGGCGAAGGCGCCAGCGATGCCCAGGATGTCACCGACGTGGATCACGAGAGCTCCTCAGGAGTGGGTGGTGCCGGGTTGCAGCGGGGACGGAACCCGGACGCGACGTCCTCGGGGGCGACCCGGCGGTCCCCACGCAGCACCTCACGCAGGCCCGCGAGCCGCTGCGACGCGACGCGCTCGGTCCCCAGGTCGCCCGGCGAGTAGTACTCCCGCCCGACGACGGGGTCGGGCGCGTACTGCTGCGCGACGACCCGGCCCGGGAAGTCATGAGGGTACCGGTAGCCGGTGTGCCCCAGCTTCTTGCTCCCCGCGTAGTGCGCGTCACGCAGGTGGGCGGGGACGGTCCCGGTCCGACCGGCCCGGACGTCGGCGACCGCACTGTCCACCGCGGCGATGACCGCGTTGCTCTTGGGGGCCAGGGTCAGGTGGATGACGGCCTGCGCCAGGTTGATGCGGGCCTCCGGCATCCCGATCATGTCCAGCGCTGTCGCGGCCGCCACGGCGACCTGCAGGCTCGACGGGTCGGCCATGCCGACGTCCTCGCTGGCGCTGACCACCAGGCGGCGGGCGATGAAGCGCGGGTCCTCCCCCGCCTCGAACATCCGGGCCAGGTAGTGCAGCGCCGCGTCGACGTCGGAGCCCCGGATGCTCTTGATGAACCCGCTGATGACGTCGTAGTGCTGGTCGCCGTCCCGGTCGTAGCGGACGGCGACGCGGTCGACGGCTTGCTCGAGCTTGGCGAGGGTCACCGTCCCGTCGTACGCCGCCGCTTCGAGGGCTGTCAGCGCCCGGCGGGCGTCACCACCTGCGAGCCGCAGGAGGAACTCCATCGCGTCGTCGTCCACCGTCGCGTCGACCCCGCGCGGGTCGCTGATGGCCCGTTCGACGACCGTCCGGATGTCGTCGTCGGACAGCGGCTGCAGGGTCAGCAGCAGGCTGCGGGACAGCAGCGGGCTGATAATGCTGAAGAACGGGTTCTCCGTCGTAGCCGCCACCAGGGTGACCCAGCGGTTCTCCACGCTCGGCAGCAGCGCGTCCTGCTGGGTCTTGGAGAAGCGGTGCACCTCGTCGACGAACAGCACGGTCTGCGTGCCGGTCTCCCCTAGCGCCCGCTTGGCGTCCTCGACGACCTGCCGGACGTCCTTCACTCCGGCCGTCACCGCGGACAGCTCCCGGAAGCGGCGCTGTGTGCTGCGGGCGATGGTCATGGCGAGGGTCGTCTTGCCGGTCCCTGGCGGTCCCCACAAGATCACGCTGAGCGGGGCATCGCCCTCCACGAGCCGCCGCAAAGGCGCCCCCGGGCCGAGCAGGTGCTGCTGGCCGACGACCTCGTCCAGGGTCCTGGGGCGCATCCGGACCGCAAGCGGCGCGACGCGGGCAGCCGCATCCTGCTCAGCGGCGTCGAACAGAGACGGCTCCACATCTTCGACCCTATGCGCGGCCACGAGGGCGCCACCCCTGTTGGTGACGGCCCCAGCGGGTACGGCGTCGACGTACCGGCTGAGCGTCCTTGCTTGGCTAGCCTGAGCGGGTGCCCCCGACCGTCCTGACCTCCGCGGCGGAGGTGCTGCTCGCGACCGACCACGACCCCTTCGTGCGCGGATCGCTGCGGCGCCCGGACGTGTCGGGGTGGGCGGCCCAGGGCGCGGTGGCCTGGCGGGCGACAGACGCCCAGGAGCGGCTGCCCTACCTGATGGCCCTGGGTGAGCCAGCCCAAGTCGCCCAGCTGGTCGAGGAGATCCTGCCCGAGCTGCGCGACCGGACCCGGGTCACGCTGCCGCGCGGGACGG